>JAZGCR010000124.1:0-4675 GCA_036477105.1 Nitrosomonadaceae bacterium
TTGTAGCCGTGCTGTCATATGTAGGCTGGTTCACAACCCGTCCTAAACCCATAGAGGTTGAGCTTGCCACAATCACGCGTGGCACAGTGGAATCAACAGTAGTGAATACTCGTGCTGGAACCATCAAAGCATGCCGCCGCGCTAAGCTTGCGCCTGCTTCAGGAGGTCAGATCGTTAAACTCCGAGTGAAGGAAGGTGATCGTGTAAAGCAGGGCCAGGTGTTGTTGGAAATATGGAATAGCGAACTTGCTGCCAAGCGTGAACTAGCAAAGCAGCAAATGCTCACAGCCAAGAAACGTCGCCACGAAGCTTGTATTGTTGCGGATAATGCACATCGTGAATCTAGGCGTATGCGACAGCTTGTCGCCAGAAATTTTGTCAGCCAGAAACGTAGTGATGACGCAGATGCTGTGGCGCTCGCTCGTCAGGCTAGTTGCGATGCGTTGATAGCGGATGTAGAACGAACTAAGGCACAAATCCAGGTAATACAATCTGGATTGGAACGCACAGTTCTGACCGCGCCATTTGCTGGAGTAGTCGCACAAATCACAGGTGAAATCGGTGAATACGCCACACCCTCACCTCCAGGTATTGCTACGCCGCCTGTAGTTGATCTGATCGACGACACTTGTCTATATGTTAGCGCTCCGATGGATGAAATAGATGCGCCCAAATTAAAAATTGGACAATTTGCACGCATCACACTAGATGCTCTTCCAGGTCAGACCTTTGCTGGAAAACTTCGGCGAATTGCCCCCTATGTTACCGAGGTGGAAAAACAGGCACGCACGGTAGATGTCGAAGTGGACTTCGAAGAACCGCCAAAGCTTCTGTTGCTAGTTGGTTACAGTGTAGATGTCGAAGCCGTTATTGATAGGCACGATGACGTGTTACGCGTGCCAGCACAGGCAATCCGGCAAAAAGATAAAGTACTAGTTCTGGGCACGGACGGAATATTAGAAGAACGTAGGCTGAAAACCGGTCTTGCCAACTGGGCATTTACTGAGGTTACCGACGGCTTGAAGGTTGGAGACCAGGTATTTCTGACGTCTGATCAGGATGATGTGAAAGCTGGCACACAAGTAAAACAAAAAGCTTCCCAATGATCTATCTCTCTAGCATTACGCGTATATTCCAGATGGGAGATCAAGAGGTGCGCGCGTTAAGTGGAATCAATTTAAAAATCGCATCGGGGGAATATGTTTCCATTATGGGACCGTCCGGTTCAGGTAAGTCCACCCTACTGAATATCATCGGATTGCTAGATCGGCCCGACAACGGACACTATGAGCTGGATGGGAATGATGTCACCGGTCTTTCTGAAGTCGAGCAGGCATGCGTGCGTAGAGAGAAAATCGGATTTGTATTTCAATCGTTTCATCTCGTGCCACGTTTGACAGCAGCTGAGAATATCGAACTGCCATTGATGCTTGAGGGCATTCCGCCCGCCAGACGGAAATCTCGCGTCGAGGAAGTATTGCTTGAGTTCGATCTAAGTGACCGTGCCCATCACCGTCCTGCAGAATTGTCAGGTGGACAGCGTCAGCGTACTGCTATTGCGCGTGCTACCATTCTGAGGCCAACTGCAATACTGGCAGATGAGCCCACTGGTAATATCGATCACCGTAATGGCGCCATAGTCATGGCCCTTCTGGAAAGGTTGCACCTTGCGGGAACCACTCTCATCGTTGTTACTCATGATCGAGAACTGGGTGCGCGGTCGAATCGCCATATTACTATGCGTGATGGCGAAATCGTGGTGGATGATAAGTGAGCGCCCAAATGAGATTGCGTGATACGCTGTATCTTTCCTTAAAAACTGTTGCAAGATACAGGACTCGTTCGCTGCTCATTGTTCTAGCAATGGCGTTCGGGGTAGCTGCTGTAATAATTCTGACAGCACTAGGTGATGGTGCCCGACGCTATGTAACCAACCAGTTTTCATCGATCGGCACCAATCTGATGGTTGTTATACCAGGTCGGGCCGAGACTGTAGGCGGATTCCCAGGTGCTGCAGTTGGACAAACCCCACGTGACCTGACACTAGAAGACGCTAATGCACTTGCTCGTCTCCCGCAAGTCAGGCGCTACGCGCCACTTAATATAGGTGTTGCTGAGCTCACTGCCGCCAGCCGTCTGCGCGAGGTTACTGTGCTCGGCAGTACTGCGGAACTACTGCAGGTGCGTCATATGGAACTTGCACAAGGTAGATTCCTTGCTCGCGGGACAAGACGTAGCGCACAAATCCTTTTGGGCGCAAAACTTGCTAGGGAGTTTTTTCCCCAGGGTAATGTCATCGGCCAGCGCGTGAGACTTGGCGATCGACGTTTTCTGGTATCAGGTGTGCTCAGATTCCAGGGTGAATCGATGGGTTTCAACATCGATGAAATCGTTATTATCCCAATTAATTATGCACAAGCGTTATTCAATACTTCATCGTTATTTCGCATCCTAGTCGAGGCCAGAAGTCGTAACGACATTGTATTCACCAAGGAGGCAATACTCGATATCCTGAAACAGCGTCATGATGGCGAAGAAGATGTTACAGTTATAACGCAAGATGCTGTACTGGCCACATTCGACCGTATTCTGCGTGCATTGACACTAGGTGTGGCGGGAATCGCTGCCATTAGTTTGGCCGTGGCTGGTGTTTTAGTGATGAACGTTATGCTTGTGGCGGTAAGCCAGCGTACATCTGAAATTGGATTACTAAAAGCTATTGGTGCACCCTCAGCAGATATCCATCATATGTTTCTTGCCGAAGCACTGTGGTTATCACTTGCAGGCGGTGTTCTTGGCTTTATACTGGGACAGTTTGGGAGTTTGCTAATTCGCCTTGCTTATCCTGATCTTCCCGCTTGGCCTCCTACCTGGGCGAGCCTTGCGGGAGTTATTATTGCATTCGTGACAGGTCTTCTGGCTAGCCTCCTGCCTGCCGCACGCGCCGCTCGGCTTAATCCTGTGCAAGCTCTTAACGTAAAATGAACATTATAGACACCGTACATTTTGCTTTTCGTTCACTCACAACGCACCGTTTACGTACTATTTTATCTAGCTCGGGAATCGGGATAGGGATTGCAGCGGTAATTTTGCTGACTTCTATCGGCGAAGGAATCCATCAATTTGTACTGTCAGAATTCACCCAGTTTGGTACCAATATTATCAATGTAACACCGGGGAAAATCAGCACTCATGGTGCATCACTAGGCGCTATCAGCAGTGCGCGGCTACTTACCATTGAGGATGCGCTGGCGCTGAAAGAATCCCGCTACGCCCAATATACTAATTCCAGTGTAATGGGTAATGCGGAAATCCGTGCTCTTGGGCGTAGCCGCCGCGTTACAGTCTACGGTGAAGGACCCGATTTTTCCCAAGTGTTCAACATGAAGGTGGAGATTGGGCAGTTCCTACCTGCAGACGATCCACGTAGTCCTCGCGCCTACGCCGTGTTGGGATCCAAGGCTCGAACTGAATTGTTTGGTAATACCAACCCGTTGGGAGCTAGCTTGCAGGTCGGTATGTCGCGCTTCCGAGTGATCGGTGTCATGGAATCTAAAGGGCAAATACTCGGTTTCGATCTCGATGACACTGTCTTCATTCCCACCGCACGCGCGCTGGAAATTTTTAACCGCGAAGGCGTAATGGAAATTCATATCGCTTATCAACCTGGCATACCTCCACAGGCTGTAGTTGACGATGCTCGCCGTATTCTTGTTGCTAGGCATGGACGAGAGGATTTTACCGTCACACCGCAACAGAAAATGTTGGATACCCTGACCACTGTGTTGGATGTGTTGACCTTTGCTGTCGTTGCCTTGGGGGGAATCTCGCTGCTTGTAGGTGCAGTGGGCATGGTCACGTTGATGCATATCGCTGTAGCAGAACGTGTCGCCGAGATTGGTCTACTTACTGCGCTGGGTGCCACGCGGGCACGTATACTCATACTGTTTCTGATGGAATCTGTCGTACTGTCCATGCTGGGTGGATTGAGCGGGTTGGCTATCGGCACAACTATTGCTTGGCTGTTAAAAATGCTGGTGAGTGACCTGCCAGTCAAAACCCAATGGTCTTATGTTCTGGTAGCGTTTGGAGTGTCGGTGCTGATTGGTCTTGCTGCCGGTGTCATACCAGCTATACGTGCAGCCCGGATGAATCCTGTTGATGCTTTACGGACAGAATAATGGAGTTAACTCCAACTCCAAAATGAACGTCCGCTTTGGGTCGAAAGCAAACGTTCGTTAATGGCGGATGTCAACTAAAGTCATTCGGAACGTTGGACTTACTGATAGCAATGGAGGCCTGTATGAAAATGCTCAAATTAATGTGTCTTATTTTCGTCTTGTTCGGATCGATTACAAGTGTCTCAATATGGGCGGCAGCACGTGGGGGGGGGACATGGTGGTGGAGGCGATCACCATGCTGCAGGCGTTCAGCATGCTGAGGGGCGCTACTTTAGTGGGGACCAACAACCCTTTGCTGGTGAATCACAAATTGTCAGAAGAGGAGGCAGAGGTTATAGAGGAGGCCGAGGTTTTAGAGGAGACCGAGGTTTTAGAGGAGGTAGAAGGCATTTTGGTGGGGGTCGCCACTTTGGTCGCGGTTTCTATGGTCGTGGCTTTGGCCGCTACGGTTATGGTAAGGGAATAGGAGGCCTAGGTCATGGTAGAAATAATTC
>JAZGCR010000125.1:0-3669 GCA_036477105.1 Nitrosomonadaceae bacterium
AACTTATCTAACCCCAGTGATATTCCGGCTGTTGTTTTATCCCATGGTAAGAATGGCTACGGTTCGACTAATGATCAGAGTGTAGTTGCGGCTGTGCCAGGTGCCAACGTAGATGAGAGTACCAACACAACTAACCCTACAACTTTTGTTGCTCAAGTTCCTAAAGTAGTTGGTTCCCCAGGTGGAGAGTATGATGACATCGTTACTTGGATTTCACCTAATATTCTATTTAGCCGCATGGTGGCAGCTGGACAATTGCCATGACATTCTCCATGTACGCTTGCGTCATACTAATAGCCTATAAGTAACGTACTAGCTAGATATGATGGGAAGTTACACTAGTTTTTCCCTTCTCTAGTTTAAAACATACTGCGCCCTTTTCGTTGCTTTTCAGACTTAGCACATAACCGTGCTGTTCTGCCCAGTGATAAGCATGATATAAGCCAGTGCCAAGGCCAGTTTCAGAGTCAACAATATCATAAAAAAGTTTGGAAGCGATTGTTTCCGGAATTGAGTCACCACTATCACAAACCGTTAGCGTTACCGAATCGACAACGCTGAGATGTACCGCAACGTTTATGTTCGTTTCTGTCATACGTTTCTTTCGTGCATTGTCTAGCAAATTATCGGCAACATTTTCAAACACTGCCGATGGAATCAGTTGTGTCGAAGCAATGGCATTACTAAATTCGATATTACGACCATGGTAACGATTTTTAAGCAATTCCCACCAATCTGTAGCAGCTATGTATTCGCCGCTGGGTTCCTTTTGTGGTGCACTCAACTTGCTCAGGGTTAGTTCCAGGCGATGAGTTAACGCGGGTAGCTGGCGGTTAAGCATTTTTTGGAAGTTCTCAGTTTTCCCTGTCTGCGTTGCCTGTTGCCCTGCCGATATCAGAGTATAAAGCGATTGAAGCAGGTTCTTGACATCATGTGTGAGACGTGACCCAGTTTCATAAATTGTTTGTAAACGCGTCATCCGCTGCAGGATATTTTCTCTGTATTTGGTCTCGTAAAACTGGCTAATAATCTGCACCAGCAACCGCGTGTGTAACAGCACTGCCGTTTTTATTTTATACTTAGCGGCAATCTTGATTCGTATTTGTCCCACTTCTAGTATTATTGGGTAGCCGCTATCTTCTCCTAATCTGCCGTCGTTGCTTGGCGATTGCCATGTGACACCCTTAATCCACGGCAGGTCCGATAATTGTCGCATTGCTGCCTCTAGAAATCCTGCAGCTTCTTGCTCTAGCTCAGATGCTTGAGCAAGGTTGGAGAGCCATTCATCGAGTGGTGTTCCCACATTTAACAGGTAACGAGAAAATAGGTGCTGTAGTCCCGCGAATCCAAATCGTGGATTCCACAACCACCCAAGAGTCAGTAGAAGCATAGCTAGAGAAAACAACGTGAACGATAATGCTTCCAGATAGTTTGCTTTACCTAGAACCATGACGGTGAAGCTGCCAAGTACCAGTACTACTACTAACAGGAACAGCAAGACGCTATAGAAAAAATCTATTGCATGGCTGGATATGATCGGTTCATTTTCCACTGGCATGACTGCCATGCCGATCAGCACTAGCAGTAATCCATACTGAGTTAGATAGCGCAGCATTTCCGTGATCATGCCTGAAGCGAACAGGTGTGGTGTTACCCACAGTAGCAACAACGCTAACAGGTAAAGCATCGCTGCTAAGTAAAACATCTGTAACCATTTGGCACGAAATGAAAATACTCTACCACCTACTAACGCAAATAAAACTCCCAGCCAGAACGCGATGAGCCACCAATTAAGCCACAGTAACACGCTCGCACAGGCAATACCTATAAGCGTGAGAACACCCGTAGTCACTTTATGTTCTCCCCCCCACATTGGTTGCCACAGAAGAAAAATTCCCAAATGGGAAACCAGTAACGCAGGCATCCAAGGGTCGTCGATTTCCAGTAATGCGGCAGCGTGTAGTAGCAAGAGCATGGCAAGCATCAGCCAGTGTCTACGCAGCACAAGAGTTGATATGATTGATTGACTAAATAGGAGCGGCATATTTTTACTGTAATCCAAAACTTAAACGATGTCAGACGGACTAATTATAGCTGGGGCATAGGTAAACTTGAAAAAAGCATTTTGCTATTGGCAAATAAATACAAATTAGATTTCTAACTGTCGAGAAATCGTGCAGTATGTCAAATATTCAACACATTGACCTGGCATCTAGATAGAATTTGGGCGCATTATTATCTAGAGCCAGCATAAATTACTTTTTTATAGTTAGTTACAAGTTTGGCACGGATTTTGCTTAATAAGATACTGTCAGACAATGAAAGGAGTAACAACTTATGAAAACTATATCGAAAAGCCGACAATCGGGCTTTACTCTAATTGAAATTGCTATCGTACTGGTTATCATTGGTCTATTGCTGGGTGGTGTACTTAAGGGCCAAGAGATGATTAATAGCGCTAAAGTCAAGAATATTGCAAATGACTTCCGTCAAATTCCCGTTTATATTTACGCATATCAAGACAGGTTTAGAGCGATACCAGGTGATGATGCTACAGTCGTTGCTAATATTTCCGGTACACTCGCTACCTCTCCCGCAGGTGTTCAGGGCAACAGCGTGATCAATGGACTCTGGAATTCCTCTACGAGTACGGATGAGTCTTTTCTATTCTGGCAACATGTGCGCTTGGCTGGACTCTCGGCGGGACCAACCAACACCGCAGATGCTACCTATATTCCCCGTAACGCTGATGGCGGCATCATGGGTATCCAGAGTAACGTGGGCTTTGTCACCATGACTGCACCTACTGCCATGACTGGTACGTACATTATTTGTTCAGATGGCATTCTTGGGAAATTCGTCAAGCAGTTGGACGTCACGATCGATGATGGCGAGAGCAGTACTGGATCACTAAGAGCAGTTCTTCAGTCCGCTCCTGGTACTGCTGTGCTTAGTTCTGCGATTGCAGATGCCAACTCCTATACTGTGTGCATGGGCGTCTGAACCTTGCAACAATTACTGTTCAGGAAGAGCTCGTTCACTTATAAACGAACGAGCTCTTATTCTAATGTACAGTAGCGTAGTTTGTGTATTACGGTTCATCAAGTGAGTAAGTCGTTTCTCATTTGATAAAGCTATCCCTGCAATAGTTTGATTTCAGCTGCTGCTAAATTTTCCTGCGCACCTCGCAATACCAGTACATCTCCTGCTTCCAGTCGAGTTTCGTCGTTTGGCAATAGTTCCCGTACGTTTCGTCTGCGCACAGCAGGGACCTCTACCAGGAAGCTTCCTAAATTTAATTCCCCTAAAGTTTTGCCGACTGCTGCTGATCCAGGCGCAATCATCACGTTTTGCAATCGTGGTTGCATTCTTTCGCCAGATTCTTTTTCTTCGTCGGAGATCCCGCGATAAAAACCACGGAACAAACTGTAACGCTGCTCTCGAGTTTCGCGCATGCGATTTAGTACTCGGTTAAGCGGCACACCCAAGTGCATAAGCGCATGGGATGCGAGCATAATGCTGCCCTCCATAATTTCTGCTACCACTTCTGCTGCACCAGCTTCTTTCAATAGATCGATATCTGTATCGTCTAAGGTACGTACCACAACTGGTAGTTCCGGGCGCAGCGCCTGGACATGTCTGAGAATCTTTAGAGCCGAAACGGTATCC
>JAZGCR010000126.1:0-3548 GCA_036477105.1 Nitrosomonadaceae bacterium
AGGCCAACGTGCGATTTATGGCATCAAGTCTTGGTCCAAAAGGAATAAGGGTCAATGCAATTTCTGCAGGTCCGATCAAGACCTTGGCTTCGGCAGGAATAGGTGATTTTGGAAAACTGCTAGGATACACTGAAAAAGTTGCGCCGTTACGGCGTAATGTTTCCATCGAAGAGGTGGGTAACGTCGCAGCCTTTTTGTGTAGCGATTTAGCCAGTGGCATTACCGGGGAGATCACCTATGTGGATGCTGGGTTTAATAATGTTGCCTTCGACATCAGTAGCCCATAATGAGCTTACAGCTACTGCTTATTCTCAATTCTCTCTTTCCTCACCGTTACATCAGAACGCTGTTTGATTGCTGTAAGATATGATGATAACTCTTCTTGGGCAAATAATTGTTGCATCTGTCTGCTAAAAACCTTAATTTTCTTTTCATCCGGTGGCGCTGACTCAATTACATCACTAATGCGAATTAGAGAAAAGCCACCCTGAGGATTAATAATCCCAGTATAGACAGGTAACCCGGTTGATCTAGTCTTGAAAATCGATCGTAGAATTTCATAGTCAAGACCTTGTGGCTCGTTGCGGGAAACTTGCTGGGTAGGACTCCACTCAACTACATTTTTTTCACCTTTTTGTAATCGTTCTAGCTTCTCCATGCCCTCTTTCACTGCCCGATCTGTTGCTTGCTGGCGTGCCACGAGCTTGGTAATCTCCTCCCTAACTACATTTATTGAACGCATGGCTGCAGGCCTGTGATCAAGCACTCTTGCAGAAATCAAGGTGTCTGGCGTAACCTCAATTGACTCGGTATTTCGCTTGTTCTTGATCGAGTCCTCTGAAAATATTGCTTGCAACAGCTTTCCATTGGTGAAGTATGAAGGCTTACCTTCTTTCCTACTGATCCAACCACTCTGCTGTATAGGTAATCTAAATGCCTCGGCAGCAGGCTGTAGGCTATCGCTTTGTTCATATACCATATTGCGAAATTCTTCAGCCATTTCACCAAACTCTTTTCCTGCTTTCTGCTTTCTTAATTTCTCCTCAACCTGATTCCTCACCTCATCAAAATTTACTATTTCTCCTGCCTTTATCGCGGAAAGTTTAATGATGTGAAAACCAAAGTCCGTCTGAACTGGCCCACGAATTTCTTCAGCTTCCATCTGAAAAATCTCGTCCTCAAAAGCCTTATCCATCGTACCACGCCCAAAAAATCCGAGATCACCACCTTTATCCGCCGATCCAGCATCTTGCGAATATTGTCTGGCAAGATCAGCAAAACTTTGTGGTGACTGTTTGATCTGTGACAATAATTCTTCTGCCTTAGCGCGCGCTGCAGCTTTGTCTGTATCGGATGCGGTAGTAGGCGCACTTAGTAAAATATGACTAGCCTGACGCTCTTCAACCTGACCAAATTCAGCTTTGTGCTCATCAAAATATCTTATTGTTTCATCTATACTCACCTGTACCTCTTTAGCCAAGCCGTCCACTGATAACACTAGATACTCGACTCTCACTTGTTCTGGTTGCCGAAACTTAGTTTGGTGACTGTCATAATAGGATTTAATCGCATCATTGTTAGGTTTTATTTGTGACAAGAATTGCTCTGGTTGAATTTGAACACGACTAATCTCACGTTTCTCTTCGCTTAAACGTATAATGTTTTTTGCTACCGTATCCGAAATAAAACCATTTTTGGTGTAGGCATCGATCACTTGTTGCCGCATCATATCTTGACGAACACGCGATTCAAACATCACTGTATCCATTCCTTGGTTACGCAATAGTTCCTTATAGAGCTGATTAGAAAACTTCCCATCCTGCTGAAACATTGGAATATCCTGTATAACTTCTACCAGCTGGAAATCTAGGACCGCCAGTCCGATACGTGCTGCTTCACGATTAAGTAGTCGCTGTTGAATTAGTCCCTCCAACACTGAAATTCTTACTTCTGGGTCATCCAGCATGGTGACATTAAAACTATCTCCCATAGTTTCTCGCATAGTCTCCTGTTGGGCGCGTAATGCCTGGTCAAATTCCTGGCGATGAATTTTTTCCCCGGCAACTAGTGCAACATAATCTTCACCGCTTGTGTTGCGATACGAATCGATTCCCCAAAACAGGAACGGCAATGTAGCAATCACCATGATGACTTGGACTACACGTTTTCGTTTGTGAACAAAATTAAACATTACTGAAATCCAAAGTACGAAAAAAAAAGCGAACTTACGTTCGCCCAAGTTTAGAGCAAAATTTGGCGGAGTGGACGGGACTCGAACCCGCGACCCCCGGCGTGACAGGCCGGTATTCTAACCAACTGAACTACCACTCCAATAACTCGTAGAATTCCGTTGGTGGGTGCTGACGGGTTCGAACCGCCGACATTCGCCTTGTAAGGGCGACGCTCTACCAACTGAGCTAAGCACCCCGCCCCGAAAAAAAATTAATTTACGGCATCCTTGAGCGCCTTTCCAGCACTGAATTTTGGAACCTTGGCCGCCTTAATTTTAATGGCGGCACCAGTACGAGGATTGCGTCCAGTACGGGCTGCACGCTTAGCCACCTTGAAAGTTCCAAATCCTACTAGAGTGACGCTTTGGCCTTTTTTAAGAGCGGATCTAATTGCAGATAGTGTTGCGTCTAGTGCGTCACCTGCTGAAACTTTAGAAATGTCAGCGGACTTTGCGATGGCATCAATGAGTTCGGATTTATTCACGTAATTCCCCCTGAGTTGTTAGTAAGTAAGTCACAAGAAATTTCCTGCAACCGCTTTTATATCAAGCCTCTTGTGCTGGGTCAAGCAATTGTCAAAATATTTTCAAAAACATCATAAATAAGAAACTTTTTACTTATGTCAGAAAACAGGGAACCTTGCCTTTTGTAAACTGGAACACTTTTGAGGCGAAGTACGACTGAGTGGGACTTGAAAGCAAGATCGCCTTAGGTTGGCACATTTGCTTTCAATAGGTTAGCCAACTGAAAACGTAAAACCCCATATGGTTATTAATGCTTAAGAGCTGCAACTACCGGCTCATTCTCAGCGGCTTCGGTATTGGGGACAGGCGGGGTAGCAACAACGGGGAACGTGTCCGGTTTGCGCTCCAACGCAAAGTCTAGCACTTGGTCTATCCATTTTACTGAATGTATATCCAGTCGGTGCTTGATGTTCTCCGGAATCTCAATCAAGTCTTTGACGTTTTCCTCTGGAATCAGCACCATCTTTATGCCACCGCGGTGTGCTGCCAAAAGTTTCTCTTTTAGTCCTCCAATAGGTAGCACTTCACCACGCAACGTGATCTCACCCGTCATTGCAACGGCTGCCCTTACCGGGATACCTGTCAACACTGACACCATCGCAACACAGATACCAATACCGGCACTAGGCCCATCTTTGGGTGTCGCACCTTCTGGTAAGTGAATGTGAATATCGTTCTTCTGGTAAAAATCTTCAGGAATACCTAGTGCTATAGAACGACTGCGCACTACTGACAACGCGGCTTGGATTGATTCTTGCATTACTTCGCCTAGTTTACCGGTAGTGATGGTCTT
>JAZGCR010000127.1:0-6180 GCA_036477105.1 Nitrosomonadaceae bacterium
GCGGAATAGGTAGAAACCATTCACGATCCACTGTAATCCTTGTTTTGCTCCAACTTGTTTTGCTTTCATCTCTCGGCATCTCCTATATACCTAGAGTGGACATTCGTTGTCCAACCTTGATCTAGTAGTTTAATTCTCAAACCCAAATTTGTGCCAGCCTGGACTGAGATACCAAATGACTTTCCAGTATATGCCTGAAATAGGTAGGATTTTTGGCATATGTAAGTTCTCCCGCACGTGGTAAATAGTAGTCATGTAGTCTTGATATCCAGAAGCGTAATGCCCCAGCGCGTAGCATTACCGGCCAGACATTACGTTCGGCGGAGGTAAGCGGACGTGTGTAATGATAAGCTTGAAGCAGGGACAACATATGGGTTTCGTTCAGTTTGCCGTTTTCGACCATACACCAGTCATTGGCAGCAATAGCGAGATCGTACAACAGTACGTCGTTGCAGGCGAAGTAAAAATCGATCACGCCACCAACGGTGTTGTTGATGAATAGTACGTTGTCGCGGAACAGGTCCGCATGAATTACACCGCGCGGGAGATCTCCAAACCGGTACAGTGATTGGAAACGCAGCTCTTCCATAAGAATATCTGCCTGTACTACCGGTAGAAAAGGTATGAGTGTGGGCGCTATGGTTTTCCACCACTTAGGTCCACGTGGATTGTTCATTTTCTCAGGAAAAGATAGACCGGACAAATGCATGTTTGCTAGTAGTGTTCCCACTTGTGCGCATTGTGCAGGGGTGGGACATTCAAGCGGTTTCCCCGGCAAATAGGTAACGAGGCTTGCTGGCTTGTCATTTAGATCACCCAGAAATTTATTGTCAAGATTAGCTATCGGGCTGGGACAGGGGATGCCATGGCACGAGAGATGTACCATCAGGTTGAGATAGTAGGGTAGCTCAGAGGCAACGAGTTTCTCAAATAGCGTGAGAATGTATTTGCCGTGAGTGGTAATGACGAGATAGTTCGTGTTTTCAATACCGGAAGAAATACCTTGCAAATTAATTAGCGTACCTAGGGAATAGCTTTTAAGCCAGGCAGAAAGTTGTTCTTGGGTAACAGTGGTGAAGACAGACATGAATAAGAAGTGATAAAGGTGCAGAAGAATAGGCTGACGCGCTATTCTTCCTCGTCATTTACGGAAATTTAAAACCGGTATATCACCCACATTGGCGGGCGTATTCCATCTTCGAGAGTGCCATCCCCGAAGGAAACGCCATCCCACGTATCGTCAAATAAATAATATGGCAAGCCGATGCGTGGAGTAACCTTGATTATATAGATTCTTCCATTCAAGCTGTATTCCTCAATCCTATCTTCCCCGCGTTTCTTGATAACGACCTGTGGTTCTTCTAGTAAGGGATCTTCAACGTTGGGTGGCTCTAACGGCAATTCTGGAAGCTCTGGTGGCGGAGGTGCTTCCTGTAAATTACTGGGTTGGGTAGACTGCGCTGCCGCAGGAGCTGCCAGACCCAGTAGCGATACAAGAAATATTAGATGCATGGTGGTACCCGGATGGGTTAATTTATACATTCTATCGACACGTATTGTTATAGATTGAGTTGAACTTCCAATTCTGCTGTAGAAGGTTCGAAACCACGGGTTTCGTAATACTGAAAAATTGCATTAACCACTTGACTAGGCTCATCTATTACTTGTATCAAGTCCATATCTTCCGCGGATATCATATTCTCAGCTACCAGTGATTGTCGGAACCAGCTAAGTATGCCACTCCAGAAATCCGAACAAACCAGAATGATCGGCATTTTTCGGGTTTTTCCGGTTTGTACCAGCGTAAGAGCTTCCATCAGCTCGTCCAGCGTACCAAATCCACCTGGCATGACCACATAGGCGGTGGCAAATCTTACAAACATATATTTGCGTACAAAAAAATGGCGAAAAGTCTGACTGATGTCCTGGTAGGTATTGCTATGTTGTTCATTGGGAAGCTGGATATTTAGGCCGATGCTAGGTGATTTTCCGAGATATGCGCCCTTATTTGTTGCTTCCATAATGCCAGGGCCACCACCTGAGATCACTGAGAAACCTGCATCAGACAATTGCAGCGCAATTTGTTCTGCTAGTTTATAGTGGGGATGGTCAGCGTGAGTACGCGCACTGCCAAAAATGCTAACTGCGGGTTTAATGGAATTAAGGCGCTCCGTTCCCTCAACAAATTCTGCCATAATTCCAAATACACGCCACGATTCCCGTGCTGACCAGTTTTTTTCTAGGTAGTCAACGGTCATGTTGCTGGCTGGTTTATCTTGCTGGCTCATGGATAACCTTTAGAAGAGTTTTATGAAAACACTGCTGTTAGTCGATGGCTCATCATACCTGTATCGCGCTTTTCATGCGCTACCTGATTTACGCAATCGCCATAATGAGCCAACTGGTGCGATCAAGGGCGTTATTAGCATGCTGCGTCGTTTACACAACGATTACCAAGCCGATTATAGCGCGTGTGTATTTGATGCAAAAGGCAAAACTTTCCGTGACTATTTGTATCCGGAGTACAAAGCACACCGCCCGCCCATGCCAGACAACCTGGTAGCACAGATCACACCTCTACATGAATGTATACATGCTCTGGGGTGGCCGATGCTGATAATTGGAGGTGTAGAAGCAGACGACGTGATCGGTACGTTGGCAAAACAAGCTGAGCATGAAAAGATGCGTTGCGTGATTTCCACTGGTGATAAGGATATCGCGCAACTGGTAAATAAACAGGTAACACTAGTAAACACTATGAACAACGAAATTCTTGATGAGGCTGGTGTGCTTGCAAAGTTTGGTGTTACGCCAGCAAGAATGCTTGACTATCTGGCGTTGGTGGGCGACAAGGCAGACAACATTCCAGGTGTGGAAAAAGTTGGACCTAAGACAGCGGTAAGATGGCTTGAACAATATGGCACACTGGACAACCTCATCATTCATGCTAAAGATATCGACGGCGTGGTTGGGAAAAATTTGCGCAAAGCATTCGACTGGCTTGAAAAATCGCGCGAACTACTCGCTATCAAGTGTGATGTAGTTCTACCAGTGTGTCTGCATAATCTTGAATTGCAACCACAGGATACGACAAAACTCGTAGAACTTTATGAGCGGCTGGATTTCAGAACCTGGTTGCGAGAATTACAACAAGATACAAGTGTAGAACAGAAAAGTCCCAGTTTATCGGGAACAAACTACACGCAATCCGCCGCTGAGTGCCAGGATATGGATACGGGTAGACAAACCCTTGTTAAAGTTGTTTCCACAGACTACCAAACCATACTAACCGAATCTCAACTGGATGAATGGATTGAATACATCAATAACGCACCCTTAGTTTCAGTCGATACTGAAACTACCGGACTAGATCCAATGCGAGCGAAACTTGTCGGCATATCGTTTTCTGTCGAACCTCATCGCGCTGCTTATTTGCCGCTTGCTCATTGTTATACCGATGTACCACAACAACTGGCAATCAACCTTGTGTTAGCTAAACTCAGATCTTGGCTGGAAGATCCTGGCAAGCTAAAGCTTGGGCAGAACCTAAAGTACGACAAACACATTTTTGCCAATCATGGCATTGCCTTAAATGGAATCATGCACGATACGCTATTGCAATCCTATGTACTGGAATCTCATCGCCCACATAATATGGATAATCTTGCGTTACGCCATCTGGACGTCAAAACCATTAGTTACGACGAGGTTACTGGCAAGGGTGCCAGCAGAATCAGTTTTAACCAGGTGGACATAGAGCACGCTACGAAGTATGCGGCGGAGGATGCCGACATCACGCTGCAATTACATCAACACCTGTATTCACGAATTATGGGCGATACTAGGTTTGAATACGTTTATCGTACACTCGAGATGCCAGTGTTAGAGGTACTATTTGAGATGGAGTGTAACGGTGTATTGTTGGACATAAAGATGTTGGAAATCCAAAGTCGCGAACTGGGTGAGAAAATGCTATCGCTAGAGGAAAAGGCATTTGTAATTGCTGGGCAACCATTTAATCTGAATTCACCTAAACAAATCCAGGAAATATTGTTTGTTCGGCTCAAACTCCCTATAGTTAAAAAAACACCAAGCGGCGCTCCTTCCACACATGAGGACGTGTTGCAACAACTAGCACTGGATTATCCTTTACCGAAAATCTTGCTTGATTACCGTAGTCTTGCTAAGCTCAAATCTACTTACACGGATAAACTGCCGCGTATGGTGAATGCTGTCACTGGGCGGGTACATACTAATTATGCCCAGGCGGTGGCAGTGACTGGGCGGCTTGCTAGCAACGAACCCAATTTGCAAAACATTCCAATACGCACCGCCGAAGGTCGCCGTATTCGTGAAGCATTCATCGTACCACCGGGGCATCATATTATTTCTGCCGATTATTCGCAGATTGAGTTACGCATCATGGCTCACATCTCAAAGGATAAAGGATTACTCAAAGCTTTTGCTTTAGGCACGGACATTCATCGCGCCACTGCTGCAGAAGTGTTTAGCGTGTCACTCGATACGGTGGATAATGAGCAGCGCCGCTACGCCAAAATTATCAACTTCGGTTTGATCTATGGCATGTCCGAATTCGGCCTTGCTTTGCAGCTGGGTATTGAACGCACCGCCGCACGTGCCTATATGGATCGCTACTTTGCTCGTTACCCCGGTGTAGCGGACTACATGAAAAGTACCAGAGAAAATGCTAAAAAAACTGGCTACGTCGAAACCGTGTTTGGTCGCAGACTATGGCTACCGGAAATCAACAGCCCCAACGGTAATCGCAGACAAGCTGCAGAACGTGCCGCAATCAATGCACCCATGCAGGGCACCGCAGCGGATATTGTCAAGTTAGCCATGATTGCAGTGCGTGATTGGCTGGTTCGAGATAAGCTTTGTAGCAAACTTATTATGCAGGTCCACGACGAATTGGTGCTAGAGGTACCTGATGACGAGGTCGAAATAGTAAAACAAGAATTGCCACAACTCATGGGCGGCGCTGCCAAACTGGACGTCTCACTACAAGTAGAACTGGGGGTGGGATCAAATTGGGAGCGTGCACACTAATATACTGAGTATTGGGGCATACGGTAAATTATGTAGTGAAGATAAGAACAAGCATAGGAGTTGCATCCTGCACCTTCTCATCCCCAACAAATGCTTTTTTACTTGCTAAAACAAGGAAAATTACCGTAAAATCACATACTTTTCAGTTTCAGATTCTTATAGGCGGCTCAGACATGGTCATTATTCGACTGGCGCGAGGCGGTGCCAAGAAGCGCCCGTTTTTCAATATGGTTGTAGCGGATTCCCGCAATGCCCGCGATGGCAAGTTCATTGAGCGCATTGGTTTCTATAATCCCAAGGCAACCAAAGGTGAAGAAGGATTGCGTGTGCGACTAGATCGTATTACTTATTGGCAGTCACAGGGTGCGCAGTTATCTGACACCGTAACAAGGCTTGTCAAGCAGTTTGGTGCAAAGCAAAAAACCGCAGAAAGCAACTAAGGTAGGCGAAGCAGCTGAACCCATGGTAGTGATGGGACGGATCGTTGGCTCCTTTGGTGTACTCGGCTGGGTCAAGGTTTTCCCCTACACCGAATTTGTGGATGGGTTGCTTGATTACCCTGTTTGGTGGGTGGGCAAGGGTGATGGAAAATGGCGTGAGGTGAAGGTTACCAAGTGTAATATTCATGCCAAAATGTTAACTGCTGAGTTGGAACAGTGTACCGATCGTACTGCGGCGATGATGCTTAGAGGCATGCAAATTGCAATTCCTCGCAATCAGTTGCCAGTATTATCAGGTAGTGGTAAAGACGGTTATTACTGGTCAGATATGATTGCCCTAAAAGTGGTCAATCTGCAGGGTGAAGAACTGGGAAACGTAACCGGATTACTGGAATCCGGCTCCAGTGATGTTCTGCAGGTTCAGAGCCTGAAAGAAGGTAAAAATGAAAGGCTAATTCCCTTCGTCGATCAAGTAATCGTGAAAGTAGATTTGGAAGCTCACCAGATTATTGTTGATTGGGGATTGGACTATTAGGGTGACGAACAATGGCTTTTGAATTTGACGTCATTACGTTATTTCCAGAAATGTTCGATGCCATAACAAAATATGGCGTAACTGGTCGGGCGAAAGAAGACAAGTTGTATGAGCTACACACGTGGAATCCACGTG
>JAZGCR010000128.1:0-4271 GCA_036477105.1 Nitrosomonadaceae bacterium
TGATGGAATATTTGTTATTAGGGGAAATTAATCCAAAAAGCTCCTTGCAGGAAATGCAAGATAAAAATTTATACTAGTGAATCAAGTATGAAAAGAATTAAGAAAGGCAATCCGTCCAAAATTAACAAAATAGTCTTAGCCTTCTCTGGAGGACTGGATACATCAGTGATTCTGAAATGGCTGCAGGACACTTACCAGTGCGAAATTGTCACTTTTACAGCTGACATTGGCCAGGGTGAGGAAGTCGAGCCTGCACGCGCCAAAGCAAAACAACTTGGTATAAAGGAAATATTTATTGAAGACCTGCGCGAAGAATTTGTACGTGACTTCGTTTTCCCGATGTTTCGTGCTAACACCATTTATGAAGGCGAATACCTACTTGGTACGAGTATTGCCAGGCCACTAATCGCCAAACGGCAAATTGAAATTGCCAGAAAAACTAAGGCTGACGCGGTCTCGCACGGAGCAACCGGAAAAGGCAATGACCAGGTTCGTTTTGAACTCGGGTATTACGCGCTCCAACCTGGCATTCGTGTAATTGCCCCATGGCGTGAGTGGAATCTAACTTCACGGGAAAAACTTTTGCAATATGCCAAACAAAACAACATCTCGGTAGAAATGAAAAAGAAAAGCGGCTCACCATACAGCATGGATGCCAATCTCTTACATATTTCCTATGAGGGTCGCATACTTGAAAACCCTGCGCTGGAGCCAGAAGAATCAATGTGGCGCTGGAGCATATCTCCTGAGAAAGCTCCCGATAAGGTAGAATACGTCGACATTGAATTTAGACAAGGTAACATCATTGCATTAAACGATAAGAAACTCTCACCTGCAAATATACTCACCACACTTAATCTACTAGGTAGCAAGCATGGCATAGGACGTCTTGACTTAGTTGAAAATCGCTATGTTGGCATGAAATCGCGGGGCTGTTACGAAACCCCTGGTGGCACCATCATGTTGCGTGCCCATCGTGCGATTGAATCTATTACCCTTGACCGGGAAGTTGCACATTTGAAAGATGAATTAATGCCACGTTATGCTGCGTTGATTTACAATGGTTATTGGTGGAGTCCTGAACGCAAAATGTTACAAACTATGATCGATGTTTCACAGATTAATGTAAATGGATGGGTTAGGGTAAAACTTTACAAAGGTAACGTAATCGTAGTTGGACGGGATTCAAAAACGGATTCGCTGTTTGACCCCAACATCGCTACTTTTGAAGAAGATAAAGGTGTTTATGACCAGGTTGATGCTGCGGGATTTATTAAGCTGAATGCTTTACGGATGCGGATAGCATCAAAGCTGAGGACCATAAAATAATTTTGGAGTTTTTCATTCTTTCTATTCGAGAAAAGAAAACTCCGATGTAAATCACAAATAAACTAATTGCTTAATATTGCATATGAATTTTTGATGCCAAGCAATTTAAGTGAATGGAGAGGGGTGTTATGCCATCATTTGATATAGTTTCAGAAGTTGACAAGCAAGAAATTAGAAATGCAATTAATCAGGTAAATAAAGAAGTCAGCACCCGCTTTGATTTCAAGGGATCTGACGCAAGGGTAGAACAGGAGGATTACAAGCTTACTATTTACGCCGATGATGAATTCAAGCTTGGTCAGATATTAGATATTCTTATGGGCAAGTCCGCCAAGCGTGGCGTTGATGTACGCTGCATGGACAAAGGCGAAGTGGAAAAAATTACTGGAAACAAAGTTAAACAGAAGATTACGATAAAAATTGGGGTGGAAGCCGATCTTGCAAGAAAAATCGTCAAGCTCATCAAGGATAGCAAACTTAAAGTTCAAGCCAGCATACAGGGGGGTACAGTGCGTATCTCAGGCACAAAACGGGATATGTTGCAGGAAGCAATAGTATTGGTTAAGAAATCTGTTACAGAATTTCCGCTACAATTTCAAAATTTTCGAGATTAAGAATTGTATTAGTTAAATACTGACCAAGTTAGCCAAACCATTCTAAGCCAGCCTAAAAAATGGAATCAGAGTCAATAGGATTAATTATCCATGTTTCGTAGGATTGAGCCATACTCTGGAAGCCCGTACCCATAACGGTTTTAAGACATTTTCTAGCAGACCTATTTTTTCTTTTCTGCGCCATGTAACCACTATGTAACTACATTTGCTAAACAGTAAAGCGTTTTTTACTATTTTCCAACGATGATAATTTAACTTGGCTCAATACTACTGGAGGATGATGAATCCCGAGAGTAAGGGGGCTCATGTTTCAATAAAATATTGTAGTAAGTTCGGACGGATTCCGTTAGAAAAACTGCCTCTCCGCCACGTGCGTAGCCGTGTTTTAACTTCTCAAAATACTTACTGTTACTTAATAACGGCAGTGATCTTTTCAGGTCCACCCATAAATCCGGACTCAATTTCATCCGTTGTGCCAAAATGCGCGCATCTTCTATGTGTCCATAACCTTGGTTATAAGCTGCCAATGCGATCCAAGAACGATCAGGTTCATCAATACGAGGCGGTAGCATATCTTTTAAAATCAGCAAATAGCGTGCTCCCGCCAGTATACTCTGTCGTGCATCAAGGCGATCAGTCACTTTCATCCGATCTGCAGTGTCTTCCGTCAGCATCATAATGCCTCGCACATTGGTGGGTGAAGTTGCCATCCGATCCCAATGAGACTCCTGATAGGCTAAAGCAGCAATCAATCGCCAATCTATTTTCGTTATCTCTTCTGCCTGGTAAAAATAATTACGTAAAGCTGGTAGCAATGTACGTATTCTTTCTAAAAAATCACTTACATCTTCTTGCCCCAACCGCCGAATGTGGCCGTAATATCTGTCAAGCAAGCTCATCAAAGTACCATCTCCCTCGATTCGCTTAAAGAATTTCTGCACTTTTTTCTGTAATCCTGGCTCCACATATGATGAGAATGCCCACGCCTTACCATTTTCTTTGCCTAAGTTTATAGCTACGCCTAGATTGGTATAGAAATTTTTTGCAAGACTTATATGGATTGAATCGGTTACTACATGGTCAATCTTGCCCTCTGCCAGCCTTGCCAACAGATCACCAGTTGATATGTCCGTTTCAGTCCACCTCAAATTAGGAACCTGCAATCTCGCCTCATTTAGTCGTTCGACGTGTACTGTTCCTCTTACGATCTCGATGTCCTTTCCGACCAGATCCTGGATATTTCTTGGTTTGGGATAATTTGTATTGTAAGCCACTTGTGGTTGCACTCGCTGATAGATTGGACCAAAACGAATTCGTAACTGGTTCTCAGTGGTAACACTGATGCCAGCTGCGAGATGTCCCCGATGTTTCTCCAGAGTTGACAATGCCTCATCCTTATCTGATACCACAATAAACTTAACTTTCTTACCTAGTTCTCTAGCAAATTCTGAAGTAAGGTCAAACTCCAATCCAACATATTTACCTTCATGGTTTTTATAGTATGTATCATGACTATTAACAGTAATGACTATCAGCTCATCAGTTTTATCGAGCAATGGCACTGATTTCTCAAAAGAATCACAGGTAGCAATCAAAAGGCTACAAATAACAAATGAAAAAAATGAGAGAAAAATACGCATCGAAAAAATATATAAGATATAGAGTCATTCTGTCATGTTTTCGTCGTGAACAAAGACGAAATTAGCTGGTAGAATATTCACCCTAGTGATTATGGAGAGGTACCGAAGTGGTCATAACGGCGCTGACTCGAAATCAGATGGTCAGGGTAACCTGGCACGTGGGTTCAAATCCCACCCTCTCCGCCATTTATTTAATTCAACTTATTGATTATAAGTTATTTATAATATAAACATTACTGTTGTTCTTACCTCGGTTCTTACCGTCCTGCTTGAGATAACAAGATAATGACACTGAATTAGTCGAGTGGGCTACGGAAATTAAGGTAAGGGCGGGGAGAAGAGGAGCAAAGGAGAGGATCAGTCTTGTATGATACTCAGAATTCCAGAAGGGGTGGGGGTGGGACTAGTATTGGATCGACCCCATTCCCTTGGATGACTCGCTGTTAATGCTGGTCACTGACCCATCGCAGCCACAGGTAGCCACCAACGCCGGCAATCAGCGAAGCAAACAGCACCCCCATTTTTGCGATGACAACTAGGCTGCCGTCCCAGGTGAATGCCAGTTCGGCGATGAAAATCGACATGGTGAACCCGATGCCGCCGAGCATGCCGGCGCCGATGATGTGCATGGGTGTGGTGCCTGTTGGGAGTTCACCAATACCGATGGCCCGAGCGAGCAGCGCACTGC
>JAZGCR010000129.1:0-4793 GCA_036477105.1 Nitrosomonadaceae bacterium
TCTAAATTTTCAACTATTACTCCTGACTCAAAATGCTGATCATTCCCGCTATAGACCTAAAGGACGGGCAGTGTGTAAGGCTTAAACAAGGCAAGATGAAAAGCGCCACGGTATTTTCACAAAACCCCGGCACCATGGCCAAGCATTGGTTGGATCAAGGTGCGCGGCGTCTGCATCTGGTGGATCTTAACGGCGCATTTGTTGGTAAGCCAAAGAATGAATCGGCAATTCGTGCCATCGTCGAGGCCATTAATGGCAAAATTCCAATTCAGTTAGGTGGCGGCATCCGCGATCTTGAAACCATAGAGCGCTACCTAGACGATGGTATCTCTTATATCATTATTGGAACCGCAGCCGTGAAGACTCCAGGGTTTTTGCACGAGGCTTGCTATGCGTTTCCTGGTTATATCATGGTGGGACTAGATGCAAAAGATGGCAAGATAGCGGTGGATGGTTGGTCCAAAGTTACCGGCCACGATGTGATCGATTTAGCAAAAAAATTTGAGGGTTATGGTGTTGAAGCAATTATATACACCGATATTGATCGCGACGGTATGCTGAACGGTGTCAATGTCAAAGCTACGATAGATCTCGCTAAAGCACTCACCATTCCGATTATTGCTAGTGGAGGAGTTACCAATCTTGACGATGTCCAAACACTGTGCAGAATAGAAACTGAGGGCATCATGGGTGTCATCACCGGACGTGCAATTTACGAGGGTTCACTAGATTTCAAAAAGGCACAAATATTAGCAGATAAGTTGAGCATGAAGGCATGAGATCTAGATAGGTTGATATCCTGATGAAGTTTTCATTGATCCATCGTAGGAGTGGTCGCAAGTGCAGGAAGACGATTTTATTTTCCAATTCTTGTGTGTTTCCATGTAGTTGTTTATCTATTCGGTAAAAGGTTTTTAGCCCTATGGGCCTCGCCAAACGTATTATTCCCTGTCTCGATGTGACAAATGGGAGAGTAGTCAAGGGCGTTAATTTTATCGCGCTCCGGGACGCAGGCGATCCTGTTGAAATATCGCGTCGTTATGACGAGCAGGGGGCAGATGAGCTGACTTTTCTAGACATTACAGCTAGTTCCGACAACCGTAGTTTGATTTTGCATATCATTGAGGAAGTCGCGGCTCAAGTGTTCATTCCGTTAACCGTCGGGGGCGGTGTTCGCAACGTCGAAGACGTACGTAGGTTGTTAAATGCTGGTGCCGACAAGGTGAGCATCAATACCTCGGCGGTGCAGAACCCCCAACTGGTAGCAGATGCCGCGGGCCGTTACGGTGCCCAGTGCATCGTGGTAGCTATAGATGCCAAACAGGTTCGTGGTACAGACACAGAGTCCGCGCAGTGGGAAGTATTCACCCACGGTGGACGCAAAGCTACCGGCCTGGATGCAGTTGAATGGGCAAAAGAAATGCAGTTACTTGGCGCAGGCGAAATCCTACTTACCAGTATGGACAGAGATGGCACTCGAAACGGTTTCAATCTGGCGCTTATTCGTGCAGTGTCGGACGCGGTAGACGTACCAGTAATTGCCAGCGGTGGTGTGGGTAATCTGGATCATCTAGTGGAAGGCATCCTCCAGGGACACGCCGACGCAGTGCTGGCGGCAAGTATTTTTCACTATGGCGAATATACTGTGTGCCAAGCCAAGGAGTATATGGCGCAACATAGTATCGAAGTTCGATTGTAGTGGTAGAATGAAATCAGGAAAAACTGATACTGAATCATGAATCTATGCCTGACAATTGGCTAAATAAAGTAAACTGGTCCAAAGACGGGCTGGTTCCAGTCGTGACCCAGGAGGCCTCTAGCAACTCAGTGCTGATGGTTGCGTGGATGAATCGTGATGCATTGGAACTCACCATAGAAACTGGTAAAGCAGTTTACTGGTCGCGTTCTCGCAAGAGACTCTGGCGCAAAGGCGAAGAGTCTGGTTATATTCAGAAAGTAAAGGAAATTTATCTAGATTGCGACAAGGATGTTTTGTTGTTGACGGTGGAACAAGTTGGCGGCATTACCTGTCACACTGGCAGGCATAATTGTTTTTTCAACAAGTTGGAGAACGAACAGTGGGTGGTGGTTGCTCCAGTGATTGCAGACCCCCAAAAAATCTACAGAAAATGAAAGACTTGACTATTGTTCACCGTCTGGCGGAAACTATCGAAACACGTAAGAATTTTGACTCTGACAGTTCCTATGTGGCGAAGCTACTGTGCGGCGGACGTGACGAGATACTTAAGAAAATTGCGGAAGAGGCGGCGGAGGTTCTGTTAGCCTCAAAAGACGGTGATAAGCTGCATATCACGCGCGAGACAGCAGACCTGTGGTTCCACAGCTTGATCCTACTAGCTCACCATGGTCTGGGACCTGACGACGTGTTGGATGAATTGGAACGGCGTGAAGGGATTTCAGGGATAGATGAGAAGGCGTCACGGAAAACAGGATAAAATGGAAAACTGCATTTTTTGCAAAATCGCAAAGGGTGAAATTCCTAGCAAAAAAGTCTATGAGGACACTGATGTTTTTGCGTTTCACGATATTCATCCTGCAGCACCGGTGCACTTCATGTTGGTACCCAAGTTGCACATTGCCTCACTAGGCGAGGTTGAAGAAAAGCACCGCGATTTGTTGGGTAAGATTATGCTGCTGGTTCCCAGATTGGCGAAGGAACAGGGTTGTACGGACGGCTTTCGAACTATTATCAACACCGGACGCGTGGGGGGGCAGGATGTTTACCATCTTCATACTCATGTCATCGGTGGTGGTACGGAACGCTTGCCCGTTATGATTCCAAACCCGAATTAAAGGAGTATATGATGGGTTCATTCAGTATTTGGCACTGGTTGGTTGTCCTGGTGATCGTTGTTCTAGTGTTTGGTACCAAGAAGCTTCGTAATCTCGGCAGCGATATAGGTGGTGCAGTAAAAGGTTTCAAAGAGGGCATTAAAGGTGCAGATGAAGAAAAGTCGTCCTCTTCATCACAGCAAGTCGGTGGCCAAACCATCGAAGGCGAGGTCAAGGACAAGACACAAACAAAATTGTGATAGATAACCGGCAGGAGGTAAATCGGTAAAGTCGATGACTTGGATTGGAATCCAAGCGCTGTTTGCTTTTCTTCTCCTACTAATTTCATAAGCCATGTTCGATATCAGTTTCATAGAAATTATGGTGATTGCAGCCGTGGCGTTAATAGTGGTTGGCCCGGAGCAACTGCCCAAAGTAGCACGCACTCTGGGTCATCTATTGGGGCGTGTGCGTCGCTACGTTAGTGATGTTAAAAACGACATTCAGCGTGAAATGGAGGTGGAAGAACTGAATGAATTGCATACTTCAGTGCAAGAGGCTGCCCATTCTATTGAAAACTCGGTGCGGGAGGAGGTAAGTCAGCTGCAAGCAGCAACGGACATTAGAACAACAACTACAGCAACAACTGTATCGCAGTCTGAAGTCGTGGGAGAAGAAACGCCCCTTAAGGAATCTTCTCCACCCCGGCCAAAGCCGCTTTAATTAGATTAGAATTGAAACGGGACGATGTAATCAGGAAATAGAAACACGTTGTTGTGTAGAGGGGGCGTAATGAACATTCTGACCGCCAGTACGCTTCAATTTAATTGCGTCGGCTCAATCGATTTACTTCACTTCACAGCATGAGTATCAAAAACACATTCATTTCACATTTGACTGAACTTCGCATTAGGTTAATGCGTATATTTGGTGTGTTGATGCTTGGTTTTATTCCTTGTGCTTATTACGCGCGGGAATTATATACGTTGCTGGCGCAGCCCCTGCTAGAGAAACTTCCTCAAGGTGGGCAGATGATTGCCACAGAAGTTACCACGCCGTTCTTTGTGCCGATGAAGGTTGCCATGATGGCGACTTTTATCATCACATTGCCACATACACTTTATCAAACATGGGCATTTGTTGCCCCGGGATTGTATTCTCACGAGAAACGATTAGTGTTTCCCCTGGTATTTGTCAGCAGCATCTTGTTCATTTGTGGTATGGCATTTTCTTTTTTTGGTGCGCTGCCATTGGTGTTCGAGTTCATTACGCACTTTGCGCCGCAGGGTGTAGCGGTGATGACTGATATTGGTAAATATTTTGACTTTGTTTTGACTATGTTCATTGCCTTCGGGGTCTCTTTTGAAGCACCGGTGTTTGTGGTGGTTCTTGTAAAAATTGGTGTGGTCTCAGTCGAAAAACTGAAAAAAATACGCAGCTATGTTCTTGTCGGTGCATTTGTAATAAGTGCGGTAATAACCCCACCCGACGTAGTCTCACAATTTATGTTAGCGGTGCCGCTTTATCTACTCTTTGAGTTAGGAATACTGGCAGCAGGTTTTCTGAACAAACCTACGTTGGTCTCAAGCTATCAACAAACCGAGAGTAACGATAAAACGGAACATGAATTGGGCAAAGCCGAGGCAGAAGAAAGGGAAGGTAGTTGAATCCAGCGTCGGCAATACAGGGAGATGAGAAAAGCAGTCAGTAGTGGCTGATTGCTTGTTTATGGTTTATTCCACGTATCTTGGCCCCTGATCTTGGTATTGCTTACGCTGCATTGGTTTGGGGCGTCTGCCTACATTGATTTCGAAGGACTTCTCTTCTTGGTTTTGCATTACTGTGACCGTGGCGGTTTGCCCTGGTGGTAGTGCCGCGATCAGATTGAGCATGACAGATGAATTAGTGACTTTCTTGTTTTCCACCGCTACTAGTATATCTCCCGGCTTTATTCCGGCGTGGTCGGCAGGACCGTCTTTGAGCACACCTGCTATTAATGC
>JAZGCR010000013.1:0-5042 GCA_036477105.1 Nitrosomonadaceae bacterium
CAAAACGGCACTATTGTATATCTGCGAGCGACGGTGAATGATTTGTGGCATCGGACTCGACACGACAAGAACCGGCCAATGCTTCAAACCTTGGATCTTCAGGCCAAACTGGCAGAGCTTTATGATCAACGTGACCCTATCTACCGTGAAATAGCGCATATCGTTGTTGAGAGCGGAAAGCAAAGCATCCGTCAGATGGTAAAATTGCTCGTACAACAACTCGCTTACCCTGCTTTAAGAATTAATCAGACTAAAACAAACACGTTGTAACGGAATTAAGCAAACGATTCTAGTTTAGTAGCGCCCTAATACCAATAACACACTATGCAAACCATTACCGTAGGTCTTTCCCCCGAGATAAGCGAACGAAGTTACCCGATACATATTGGTAGCGGTATATTGAGCAAGTCTAGCCTTATTCTTCCACATCTGTTGCAGAAACGAGTTGCCATAGTCACCAACACTACGGTGGCACCCCTTTACATGGATGAGCTGCACGTCGCACTGGAAAGTCATGGCATAGTTTCTGTCCCGATCATCCTACCAGACGGTGAGGAATATAAAAACTGGCAAACACTAAACCAAATTTTCGATGCTCTCCTAACAAACCAATGTGAACGCAGAACTACGGTTATTGCACTCGGTGGCGGGGTCATTGGTGATCTTGCTGGGTTTGCTGCTGCCACTTATATGCGTGGGGTGCCGCTCATCCAGATCCCGACCACGCTTCTGGCCCAGGTGGATTCTTCGATAGGCGGCAAGACTGGCATCAATCATCCACTCGGCAAAAACATGATCGGCGCCTTTTATCAACCGCGCATGATGTTGGCAGATAGCGCAACACTTGATACCTTACCCAAGCGAGAATTTAACAGTGGTATTGCCGAGATCATCAAGTATGGCCTAATCCGGGATCATGCATTTTTCGACTGGTTAGAACAGAACATGACTAAGCTTTTAGCAAGAAACCATGATGTATTGGATGAAGCGATACGGCGTAGTTGTATGAATAAGGTCGAGATTGTAGCAGCCGATGAACGTGAACGCGGTGTAAGGGCACTTCTCAATCTGGGCCATACCTTCGGCCACGCTATCGAAAATGCAATGGGCTACGGCGTATGGTTGCATGGCGAAGCTGTGGCTGCAGGTACACTTCTGGCAGCAGAATTGTCGCAACGCATGCACTTGATCGGAAAGGCTGAAGTTGAGCGTATCCGAAAAATCTACTTACAAGCTGGACTTCCTGTTGTCGCCCCTAATCTTGATTCTGAAAAATATCTGCGCCTAATGGAACGGGATAAGAAAGTAGAAGACGGAAAAATGCGTTTCGTGCTGCTTAAACGTATTGGTGAGGCCACGGTATGTTCGGATGTACCCATATCGGTCCTGACTGAGACCCTTGTGGAATGTGCAGTCAATGTATGATTTAGCATCCTATGCGGTATCATCAAAAAACTCTCGCGGCCGCCGTATCAGGGAGAAGCCTCCTTCCGGACGAAGTGAATTTCAGCGCGACCGAGACCGTATAATTCATTCCACCGCATTCCGTAGACTCGAATACAAAACTCAGGTTTTTGTCAACCATGAAGGAGACTTATTTCGCACACGTCTAACACATACTTTGGAAGTGGCTCAAATCGGTCGCTCAGTTGCTCGCAACCTGCGTCTCAACGAAGACTTGGTTGAGGCCATCGCTCTAGCACATGACCTGGGCCATACTCCATTCGGCCATGCTGGCCAGGATGCACTGAACAAATGTATGAAAAACTACGGTGGCTTTGAGCACAACCTACAATCGCTGCGTGTGGTAGACGTACTGGAAGAACGCTATGGTGCTTTTGATGGATTAAACCTGTGCTTCGAAACTCGTGAAGGTATACTAAAACATTGTGCAAAGAAGAATGCCAAAAGCCTAGGTGATGTGGGTGAGCGCTTTCTTGCAAATCAAAGACCATCGCTGGAAGCACAGCTTTCCAATCTTGCTGATGAAATTGCCTACAACAATCACGATGTGGACGACGGCCTGCGCTCTGGCCTTATCACGCAGGAGCAATTAGAGGAAGTCAGTATTTTTTCCCACCATCTAGTAATGACAAAGAAGCAGTATCCCAAGATCTTAGGACGAAGGTTGATTCAAGAAACAGTTCGACGCATGATCAACACCTTGGTAGCAGATTTGATCAAACAAAGTATGGCCAATATCGCAAGTGCCAAGCTAGGCAGTTTGCGCGCTGTTCTAGCTGCGCCATGCCTGATTAGTTTTAGCGAAAAAATCAGGCATGAGCAACAGGAATTAAAAAAATTCCTGTGCAATAATCTTTACCAGCACCATCAAGTAGCGCGTATGAGCAACAAAGCACACCATACTGTAGAGACACTATTCAATGTGTTCAGTGGAGATACCCGATTACTCCCACCAAAATACCAAGCAAAATCCCGCCAAGACAAGCACCAAGCGATAGCTGACTACATTGCTGGTATGACTGATCGCTACGCAATCAAAGAATACAGGAAACTATTTACAATTGAGGAAAACTGAATAAACAATGCGTTTCGCTATTCTTTTAATATAACGCAACTTAATATCAAAACTGGAAACACCAAACATTGGTTACTATACCAAGTTGTTCCTCTCAACAGTGTACGAAAAAGCCAATCGCTGGTAAGATTCGTGGTTTCGAAAATCGGTACTGCAGAAGGGTTGGATAAATCCATAGGATTGTTCGCACCGCCCTACTTCAGAGCAATACAAACCATTCTCCACAAAGGATGCTCCCTCTGGATTGCCAGGATTTAATAGGCTAGGGCCCAGAAAGCTTCCGAATGACAAAGCCAAAAAATAACACATTGCTACACGCTCTGCTGCGACAGCCTACCGAATACACGCCGGTGTGGTTAATGCGCCAAGCTGGACGCTATCTTCCCGAATACAACCGGACACGAGCTCGCGCCGGCGATTTTCTTTCATTATGCAAGAACCCCGATTTCGCTACTGAAGTCACCATGCAGCCTCTGGCACGCTACCCGCTAGATGCGGCAATTTTGTTTTCCGATATTCTCACTATTCCCGATGCGATGGGACTGGGGCTTTATTTTGCTGAAGGTGAGGGGCCTAAGTTCGAGCGCCCCTTGCGCGAAGAACGGGAAATTCGCTCGCTCAAGATACCAGATCCTGCTGTACACTTAAGTTATGTGATGGAAGCGGTTTCGCAAATTCGTAAAACTCTGGATAACCGAGTGCCATTGATCGGTTTTTCTGGCAGCCCGTTTACGCTTGCCTGCTATATGGTGGAAGGTTGCGGTGGAACTGATTTTTGCCAAATCAAAACAATGCTCTACCAACGGCCTGACCTGCTGCACCATATCCTAAACATCAATACCCAGTCTGTAATTGCTTATCTCAACGCACAGATCGAATCTGGCGCGCAAGCAATAATGATTTTTGATACTTGGGGTGGGGTGCTGTCACATTCTACCTACCAGCAATTTTCCTTGCATTATATGAGCCAAATATTCGCAGGGCTAAAAAGCGAGCACGATGGCGAGCGCATTCCCAGCATTATTTTTACCAAGGGCGGCGGACTATGGCTAGAAAACATTGCTGACAGCGGCTGTGATGCAATAGGACTCGATTGGACCATAAATATTTCTGAAGCGCGTAGACGTATTGGCCACAAGGTTGCGCTACAAGGCAACCTTGATCCTGCAGTGCTATTCGCAGCACCGGACATCATTACTACTGAAGTAGAAAAAGTTCTTGTGGGTTACGGTAACGGCAATGGACACGTGTTCAATCTTGGCCACGGTATTTCCCAATTCACCCCACCGGAAAGTGCTTTGACCCTAGTAGAAGCTGTCCATTCCCTGAGTCGGAAATATCACTAATGCTGATCACTACCATTGTCTTTTGAAATAGTTAAAACGAGATTAATTTCATCTATAAGATCAATTATATTGTCTACTCCAAACAAAATAGATTAAACTGCTTTTTTTAAAAAAACCCACAAAACTTTTATGTCTCAAAACATCTCGGTATGCCTGCTTTTAAGCCTGTCTTTATCACTATCTGCCTGCGCCCATCATAAGCAGACAGCAAATAATATTGCTCACAAACCATCTTCTATACATAAGAAAAGTGGACTTTATATCGTACCCGATCTAGATCATGGTTTAATACAATCGCCGATTAACATTCGTTCTTTCAAAGAAGAAACAACAAACACACATGAAATAACTTTCCATTATCAGGATAAGATAAAAGCGATTGAAAACTTAGGTCATACTGTACAGCTAGATTTTGCTGAAGGTAGTACCGTCTCTTATGAGGGGCTGAATTATAACTTTAAGCAAGTGCATTTTCATACTCCGTCCGAACACCTTATCGACGGCATGACCTTCCCGATGGAAATGCATATTATCTCCAGCATCGCGGCCAAAAATAAAAATGATACTCCCCGTTACCTGGCGATCGGTATCTTATTCAAAATGGGCCAGGCCAATAAATTTATTGGTGAATTTCTACACCAAATACCAAAGGAAGAGCATTCCATAGTTCCTTTAAAACCTGGTACGGTTAAATTGAATGACCTACTTTCCAGTACTGAACTTCATGATGTGAAAAACTTCTATCATTACCAAGGATCGTTAACAACACCGCCGTACACTGAGACGGTCCAGTGGTTTGTATTTAAACCTATTATAGAAGCTTCCCCAGAACAGATTGAAACTATCAGCACTATTGAAGGTAATAATGCTCGACACATCCAAGGCATATTTACCCGTGGTATCGATTAACACAATGAAGTACCTCGTGAAGCAATCAGCTTGCGATAGAAACCAAGACGGCGTATATCGATTTTTCTGTCTTGCACTGCCTGAGTAAGTGCACAACCCGGTTCACTAATGTGAAGACAATCGCTGAATTTACATTGCCCGATGTAGGGATGAAATTCGATGAATCCCCATGCCAAACTTGTGTTGTTAATATGATGTAGACCAAATTCCTGTATTCCAGGCGAATCAATAACATGGCTTCTCTTATT
>JAZGCR010000130.1:0-11128 GCA_036477105.1 Nitrosomonadaceae bacterium
TCTCGATGAATGGCTGACAGTGATATAACGCATTAAGGTCAGCTTGGTTGTCATGCGGCACATCATTTTTGAATACCAAGCGTCCGGTTCCTTAGTTTTTAGCCTGTTTCATGCTATTGGTTATGGGAGAAAGGTGGCAAAACGCCAATCCAAGATTATCAAGGCCGTTGCAGCCTGCATCCATCTGAGACCAGCAATTGAGTACGGCTGCTTGTGTTACAACGAGAAAGTTACTATAACTGTAACTTTGGAACCTGAAACTGGCAGAAATTATCCATCAGACGGCTTTAAAATGTTAAGCAACCGATAAAGAAATAGATTCAAAATCGAGTATTGCGTAAGTGTAGTACTCAACATATGATTTCAATCAGCTTACAAGGCGGCACATTCAATCTGATAATTTCATTCACGAATATTTGATTGCTTCTCAAATTTCTCCAATTTTACAACTGGCTTTGGTTTCCACCCAGACTTGCGATGTTCGGCTACGATATCGGTGAAAATGCCACCACGCACGTAGAATTTGGCAGTGAGGCGCATATATTTCGGTTTTATAGCGGCTACCATATCATCAAGAATGCGATTAGTGACAGCTTCGTGGAACGTATACTCGTTCCGGTAAGACCAGATATAGAGCTTGAGACTTTTAAGCTCAATGCATCTTTTGTCAGGGATATAATCAAGAATCAAAATTGCAAAATCAGGTTGCCCAGTTTTCGGGCATAGGCAAGTAAATTCTGGAATTTCCATGTGAATATGGTAATCCCGAGCGGGAGTCGGGTTGGGGAAAGTTTCCAATTTTTTCGTGGGCTGTATGGGCATTCTTTTATCTTGGACAAATCGGTTAAAATGTCTATCATATATGTGCTTTTCGTAAGTGTCTTATAAGGTTGTTTCTTCATCTCTCCAAGCACGCCCAATTATAACTGGTTACAGGCAATAAATTGCGTCTCTCCAATATCAAACTTGCTGGCTTTAAAAGCTTCGTCGATCCCACTGATATTCCTGTCCCTAGTAATTTAGTTGGGGTTGTCGGCCCCAATGGGTGCGGAAAATCCAATGTGATCGATGCGGTACGCTGGGTGCTAGGGGAATCAAGGGCATCTGCTCTACGCGGTGAGTCCATGCAGGATGTGATTTTTAATGGTTCCGCTAATCGCAAGCCGGTGGGACGTACCAGTGTGGAATTGATATTTGATAACAGTCTGGGCAAGGCAGGAGGCCAATGGTCAAGCTATGCAGAAATTTCCATCAAACGGGTATTGCTTCGGGATGGTGAATCAACCTACTACATTAACAACATTCACGTTCGGCGGCGGGATATAGCTGATATTTTTCTTGGTACCGGTATAGGTAACCGTGGTTACGCTATTATTGAGCAGGGGATGATTTCCCGAATTATTGATGCAAAACCGGAAGAGCTGCGTGTGTTTCTAGAAGAAGCTGCCGGGGTTTCTAAATACCGTGAGCGTCGCCGTGAAACCGAATCGCGTCTAGCTGATACCCGCGAGAATCTCTTACGCGTGGATGACATCTGTCAAGAACTGGAAAAGCAGCTACAGCACTTAGAAGAACAAGCTATGGTTGCTGGCAAATTTAAGGATATGCAGGGTCAGCTGAGTACAGCACATAATCTTTTGTGGTTGGCACGCAAAAAAGAAGCGGCGACCCAACGTATCCGCACAGAAAAGGAAATTCAGCAGCTGGAATTGGGATTGGAAGCAGAAACCTCATACCTTCGTGATGCAGAAAAGCGCCTAGAAGAGAGACGTACCCAACATTATGCAGCTAGCGATAGCTTACACCAAGGACAGGGTGAGCTATACGCTGCCAACGCGGAGGTGGCACGTATCGAACAGCAGGCACAACATTTACGGGAAAATCATCAACGCATGGAGCAACAAATCACTGCGGCCAAGAATCAGATTGAGCATCATGAAGAACAAGTGGGGAATTCTGCCGAGAGTTTAGATCGCTGGCGTGAAGAACTTGAACGGGCAAGCCTGTCTCTCGAAGTAGGTAAGGAAAAAGTTGCAGCAGAAAATGAGAAATTACCGCAGACGGAATCGGCTTTTCGTCTATGTCAGGAGAAGTTGAGTGAAATCCAGCGTAGTTTGCTCTTGGCCGAGCAGACCGAGCAGCTAGAAGAAAGTCACCGTACTCACGCCGAAAAAGCTTTACAGCAACTGGAATCACGTAGAGAAAGACTCCTTGAGGAGCAAGAAGCGTTGCCGCGGCCCGATGATGAAGGATTACTCCGATTACAGAGAGAAGTGGAGAGTACTGCGGCGGAGTTGAAACTAAAACAGGAATCGCTTGCACAAACTGAAAACCAGTTACCCAATGCAGAAGAAATCAAACGTGAGATTACACGCGAAGTGCAAGTGCTGGAGCAGCAGATCACTCAAACGGAGGCCCGGTCCTCCGCCTTAGAGCGCCTGCAGCACCGACTTGAGGGCAATGAGGGATTGAGCGAGTGGCTTACTAAACACCAACTAGATGCATTGCCACGTTTGTGGCAGAGCATCCAGATTGAAAAAGGCTGGGAAGATGCACTGGAATCGGTATTACGCGAGCGACTCAACAGCTCGTACCTTGAGCGGCTAGAAGTAGCAAAGGATTGGGTGGGCGACTCCCCTCCTGGAAAATGGGCGCTGTTCGAGGCAACGACTCCATCGATACAAAAGCCAAACGATGAAACGCTGCATGGCAAAGAGGGCTGGAAGTTGCTGGAGTGGTATCTGACTTGTGACAACGCAGGAATAATATCTGTGCTGGGTGAATGGCTGAGCGGAATTTTCGTAGTCGAAAGTGTACAAGAAGGTCTCTTACAGCGAACAAAGTTGGCTCCCGGCGAAATGCTGGTGACGCGTGAGGGCCATTTTTTTACTCGCCATAGCCTTACTTACTATGCGCCCGACTCGCAAATGCACGGGGTGCTGGTACGTCAGCGAGAAATAACCCAGATCAAAGGTGAAGCGGAAACGTTGGGAGTTAGTCTTACCCAGAAGAAATCCGCGCTGGTAGTAGCTGAAGAAGATTGCAACAAACTAGGAGCGTTAGCCTCACGCTTGCGTCTTGATAGTGGAAAACTTCAGCAACAGCATCATGATTTACAAATGCAGGTATTGAAACTAACTCAATTAGCTGAGCGGTCCAGTCAGCGTGACAACCAGATTTCAGTTGAACTGATGGAAATCAGGCAGCAGATCGATGTAGAAGCTTCCCTGAAACAAAGCGCCGAAGCAAAGTTGATAGAATATCAAGATCAAATTCAGGTTTTGCAAGGACAAGTGCAACAGGAAAGGCAGGCAGGGGAGGCAGCGGAGCAGTCTCTTAGTACTCACCGCCAACTTGTACAGAATGTAGTGAGGGAAATGCAAGAGGCTGCATTCTATGAAAAGACTTGTCAGAATAAAATTATTGAAGTAGAGAGTGCTATTCTTAGTTTTAATGAGAATTTTGTTAAACTCAAAGCCAATTTGGAGCAATTACAGGCAGAGCAGGATAGTTTTGATGAAACCGCATTACACCATCAGCTACAGGAGGGGTTAACGCTACGTGAGCAACGCGAGCTTGTTCTGACAACAGCACGCAATACTTTGGAAGATGCAGCCAAAGGATTACAGGAAATAGAACAGGAGCGCATAACTTTCGAGCAGAAGCTGCACCCTCTGCGAGAATCTATAAGTCAGGCGCGCCTTAAGGAGCAGGAAGCACGCATTATCGAGAATCAGTTTGGTGAACAATTAAAAGAGGCAGGAGCAAATGAGGAGGAGTTGTTTAAGGTCTTGGGTAAAAAGCGACCCTCTAGATTACAGGCTGAGATTAATCAACTTAATACCGAGATTGATACCTTGGGCGCAGTTAATCTCGCCGCTCTAGAGGAACTGCATGCATCTCAAGAGCGCAAGGCTTATCTTGATTCACAACTCAAGGATTTGAGGGAAGCGGTAGAAACCATGGAAAGTGCTATTCGACGAATTGACCGAGAAACTCGTGAACGCTTGCTGGAAACTTTCGACAAGGTCAATGGTCATTTGGATGAAATGTTTCCCACTATATTTGGTGGTGGAAAAGCAAAACTGGTATTAAGCGGAGAGGAGATTCTTGATTCCGGCGTGCAAATCATTGCACAACCACCAGGCAAAAAGACCAGTACCATCCATTTGCTGTCTGGTGGAGAGAAAGCGCTCACAGCACTCGCATTGGTATTCTCGTTGTTCAAGCTGAACCCCGCTCCATTCTGCCTGTTGGATGAGGTGGATGCTCCACTGGATGATAGCAACACTGAGCGTTTCTGCGATTTGTTAAGGAAAATGTTGAATCAGACTCAGTTTGTATTCGTTAGCCACAATAAAATCACCATGGAAATGGCACAACATTTGATAGGTATCACTATGCAAGAACAAGGTGTTTCGCGGGTAGTTGCGGTAGATATCGAAGAAGCTGTCAAGCTCAACGATGTGGCTGAGGTGGGATAATGCATATGTTAAATGAATATGAGTGATTTACAAATCAGCTTGATTGCCATCGGTGTCGTGATAATTGGGGGCGTTGTTTTCTTCAATTGGATGCAGCAGCGGCGCTACCAGCGTGACACAGAAGATACGTTTAAACGTAAGTATGAGGATGTTCTGCTAGGGGCGGGCAAGTTTGCTTCCAAAGAGGAGAGGATTGAGCCACAACTCGGCAAGGGGATGCCAAAGGATTTTCAAGTAAAGCCAAGTGTAGAAGCAATGACGCAAACTGAGATTGGTCGACCAGATTCGGAACCTTTGGTTACAACTACTGAGTCGATTAGGCCGGTAGAAGTTGATGGCGATAGCGTAGTAAATTATGTGACGAGCATCCAGTCTGAGACTTCAATTGCCACTTCGGATCTGACAGAGATGTTGAAGAGGAAGTTCGATTTTGGAAAGCCAATACGATGGTTTGGGCAAAGTAATGTGGGTGCATCCTGGGAAGAAATTACTATAGAAGCTAATTTTAAGAGTAATTATACTAACCTGAGAGTCTGCCTACAGCTTGCCGATCGCTCTGGCCCGGTTAGTGAAGTCAACTTATCCGAGTTTCGCGACATGGTTCAGAATTTTGCGGAATACGTAAATGCAGTTGCTGATATTCCCAATAGCCAAGAGGCACATGCACAGGCTATATTACTTGACCAGTTCTGTGCAGAAGTAGATGTCATGATAGGTATTAATATTATCAGTAAGGATGGTGGTGCATTTACTGGAACCAAAATCCGCGCTTTGGCAGAAGCGTCCGGCTTTAAACTTGAGGGAGGAGGTGTGTTTAGCTTCCGCGAGGCAACAAATGACACAGTTAAGTTTACTCTCAACAACTATGAATCTACACCATTCCTACCTGATAGCATTCGAACGCTCACTACTAATGGCATTACGTTTTTGCTCGACGTGCCCAGAGTTACAAATGGTAAAAGAGTATTCGACCAAATGACTCATCTCTCCAGGATTTTCGCAACCACCCTAGGTGGTATTTTGGTTGATGATAATCGAATCCCCTTAAGTGATAGCGGAATAGATAAAATTAAGCAGAAATTAAGTGGCATCCAAGCCATAATGAAATCACGTGATATCCCTGCCGGCGGGGAGATAGCGTTGAGGCTGTTTGTGTGAATGGGTATTCCGGAATACATATCTCAGCAGGCGCATAAACTGCGCGAGGCTATCGAACAGCATAATTACAGGTATTCAGTGCTGGATGCACCAAGTATTCCAGATTCTGAGTACGATAAACTTTTTCTTGAATTACAACAACTTGAACAATGTTACCCTCATCTTATTACACTTGACTCTCCCACCCAGCGCGTTGGCGCTGCACCTCTTAAAGAATTTTCCCAGATTACCCATCGTTCACCGATGCTCTCTCTTAGTAATGAGTTTGAGGCAACAGAGGTGGAAGCGTTTGACCGGCGGATATGTGAAGGGTTAGGAACCGATGATGTCGAATACGCAGTGGAGCCAAAATTTGATGGTCTCGCGGTAAGCCTCTGCTACGTTAATGGTTTATTTGTGACAGGTGCTACCCGAGGCGATGGCTACATCGGTGAAGATGTCACGTTGAATTTGCGCACAGTCAAATCAATCCCCCTACGTTTACGAACAGGTGCGCATAACGATCACAGGCCTACTTTGCTGGAAGTACGCGGTGAAGTTTTAATGCTGAAGGCAGATTTTGAAAAACTTAACCGACAACAGCGTGAAAAAAATGAGAAGGAATTCATAAATCCTCGCAATGCGGCAGCTGGTTCTTTGCGTCAGCTTGATCCTAACGTTACAGCTACTCGCAGGCTCACTTTTTTTGCATATGGTATTGGCGTATATGAAGGTGGGGAGGTGCCTCGAGACAAACATAGTAAAGTGATGAAATACATTGCTTCTCAAGGCTTTCACATTGCGGACAAGTGCGATGTTGTGAGTGGTTCAGCGGCATTATTGTCGTATTACCAAAAGATAGGAGGACTTCGTGAACGCCTGCCCTATGACATAGATGGCGTAGTCTATAAAGTCAATGATTTGGTGCAACAGGAGAAGCTGGGGTTTATTTCCCGCGCTCCCCGTTTCGCAGTAGCACACAAATTTCCAGCACAGGAAGTGATGACCGAATTGTTGGGAATTGATGTACAAGTGGGCAGAACCGGCGTATTGACACCAGTTGCCAGACTGAAACCAATTTTTGTCGGTGGCGCCACCGTGACCCATGCAACGCTGCACAATGAAGATGAAATCAGTCGAAAGGATGTGATGATTGGTGATAGCGTTATTGTACGGCGGGCAGGCGATGTAATTCCTGAAGTGGTGGGGGTAGTACTAGAGTATCGTCCAAGCTACGCGAGGCGATTCACCATGCCCGATCAGTGTCCGGTGTGCAACGCTAAAGCTGTGCGCATGCCGAATGAGGCAATGGTGCGCTGTACTGGTGGGTTATTCTGTCCGGCACAACGAAAGCAGGCAATTCTGCATTTTGCATCGCGTCGTGGTATGGATATTGAAGGCCTGGGAGATAAACTAGTGGATCAACTGGTGGATAGCGACCTCATCAGAACACCCGTGGATCTTTATAAGCTGGATATCGCGGTGCTTGTTAATCTGCAACGCATGGCTGAAAAATCTGCAAATAACGTGTTGGAGTCTGTCAAAGAGAGTAAAAATACTACGTTAGCACGGTTTATTTATGCACTTGGGATCCGTAATGTGGGCGAGACTACTGCCAGAGAATTAGTTCGATATTTTGGTAATTTTAATAGATTAATGGAGGCAGATGTTGAAACCTTGCAGCAAATACCCGATGTCGGTTTAGTAGTAGCTCAGAGCATCGCAGATTTTTTTGCAGAGAAGCACAATATCGAAGTCATTGAGCAATTTCGTTCAGTTGGTATACGGTGGGAAGAAGATGTAGACGTACGAAAGGCGCAGAACGGTGCTAGTGCAAGCGGCATTAGTGGAAAAACTTTTGTATTGACAGGAACTTTTCCAAACTTATCTAGGGAAGATGTCAGGAAAAAAATCGAAAACTCGGGAGGAAAGGTGACTGGCAGCATTTCAAAAAAAACGAATTACGTGGTAGCCGGTACTGCTGCGGGCGGGAAGCATGACAAGGCGGTTAAATTGGGGATAACCGTTTTAGATGAGGCGGGGCTGTTACAATTATTGCAACATTAAGAGGATGGTTTGTATCTAGTCTACCAAAATACGTAACACTCATATGCTTTCTTCTAAAGAAGCAGGACAAATACTCGATACCGCTGAGCAGATTTATTCGGCTGAGGTTGTGTCAGAAACTGTTAAGCGCATGGCTGCGGATATTACTGTAACGCTATCAGAGAGGTATCCATTGGTATTGAGCGTTATGGGAGGGGCGGTAGTTTTCACCGGACAATTATTGCCATTGCTGAGGTTCCCACTGAATTTCGATTATTTACATGTTTCCCGCTACAATAATAAAACCCGAGGTGAGAAGGTCGACTGGAGGGTGGCACCTCCTGCAAACGTACAGGATAGAGTGGTGCTGGTATTGGATGATATTCTCGATGAAGGGATTACTCTTGCTGCGATTCGTGAACGTATCATGGATAACGGCGCAAAAGCATTCTACAGTGCTGTTTTTGCCGATAAGGATATTAGCAAATCCAAACCCATCCGCGCAGATTTTGTGGGCGTTATACTGCCTGACCGCTATGTTTTTGGCTTCGGCATGGATATACATGGCTCATGGCGAAATTTACCCGCGATTTATGCAGTTAAGGACTGAAACCAGAATTCTTTAACCTATTATCCTAATATTCCAAAAAATATGCTTGCAATCATTGGTGGAACTGGCATGGCCCAGCTTTCTTGTCTTGAAATATCTCATCGGAAAATTGTAAGGACGCCCTATGGCGAGCCTTCGGGGCCGCTAACTTTCGGTAAAATCAATAAACATGAGATCGTGTTTCTGGCGCGCCACGGTTCTGGTCATACCATTCCGCCTCATGCAGTGAATTATCGCGCCAACCTTTGGGCGTTACATTCACTGAACCCTACACGGGTAATATCTGTTGCATCGGTAGGCGGTATTCGTGCCGATCTAACGCCTGGAAAAACTGCTGTTCCTGATCAGATTATCGATCATACCTATGGCCGAAAATTTACTTATTTTGAAGATACTGACAAGCCAATTACTCACATTGATTTTACCAAGCCCTATTGTGACAAAACACGTGGGCGCATTCTGGAAGCAGCAAAACTGGAAAATGAGAAAATAATCGATGGAGGAGTCTATGCGGCAACTCAAGGACCACGCCTAGAAACTGCTGCTGAGATCAACAAGCTGGAGCGTGAAGGTGCTGATATGGTCGGTATGACCGGCATGCCGGAATCAGCACTCGCAAAGGAATTGGGCTTACGCTATGCGACCATCGCGGTAGTAGCTAACTATGCTGCTGGGCGGGGAACGAACACACACGCGATTCGGTTAGAAGATGTTCATGCCGTACTGGAGAAAGCCATGGTAGGTGTAAGGAGGATTCTTGAACGCGTGGTAGAACTCGATGGCCATTAAACCCGTTTTGAAAATGGGTGATCCGCGCTTGCTGAAAGTGGCAGAGAGAGTAGAAAAATTTGATACGCTTGAATTCCACAACCTAATTCAGGATATGTACGACACCATGGAAGCTAAGAGTGGTGCGGGACTGGCCGCGCCGCAGATTGGCGTTGACCTGCAAGTGGTTATATTTGGCGTGGAAAAAAACTCGCGCTATCCCGATGTAGAAGAAGTACCTTACACTGTGCTAGTAAATCCTGTACTTAAACCTCTCACACAAAGAATGGAAGAGGACTGGGAAGGCTGTTTGAGTGTTCCCGGAATGCGCGGTATGGTGCCGCGTTTTACCCGAGTCTGCTACCAGGGATTTGACCAATACGGAAAATCTATAGATAGAAGCGTGGAGGGATTTCATTCCCGCGTGGTGCAGCACGAATGCGATCACTTGCAGGGGATACTTTACCCCATGCGTATTACCAATTTCCGTATGTTCGGTTATACAGATGTGTTGTTTCCTGGTCAGACCCTGATGGAGGAGTAGGCCAGAAATAATCACTTAGGGTTTCACCACCGTTAATATCACTACTGCAATCAGAATTACTACTGGAATTTCATTAAACCAGCGATAGTAAATATGGCTGTGCCGGTTCCGGTCCTGCTTAAAGTCAGAGAGCAACCTGCCACAGTAGTAGTGGTAGGCAAGCAGCACCGCAACCAGCAAAAGTTTAGCGTGTAGCCAGCTGCCGGATATGCCAAATCCCTGCCAGAGCCACACGCCAAATATGATGGTCAATACCGCTCCAGGTGTCATAATTCCATAGTAGAGTTTGCGTTCCATCTCCTTGAAACGCTCAACGCTAGCGAGATCGTCACTCATGGCATGATAGACAAATAGCCTCGGTAAATAAAAGAGCCCGGCAAACCAGGTGACCATGAATATGATGTGTAGCGATTTTACCCAGAGCATGTAATTTCCTCTTTTTATCGGAACTGTTCATTATAGTAGAGATAGTTTTATTTTTCTTGGTATTGATCAGCTTATTGTCGGGACAGGGGCACGTTATATCGCATGGGGTCAAACCCCATAGCTCCGTGCGGAAAAAAAGTTTATCCAGTTTATTTCTGGACCATTTATTATTACTTAGATTAAAAGTAAGAGAGCGCTATATAAGAAGTATTAATTAGAGGACAACTCAGGTCTAGGAAAGCAATGCAGAACAAAGAGAGACTGCATGGAAATGATTAAAACACGAGCAGCGGTTGCCTGGGGTCCGGGTCAGCCTTTGAGTATCGAAGAGGTTGACCTGATGCAGCCACAAAAGGGCGAGGTGTTGGTGCGGATAGTGGCCACTGGTGTATGCCATACCGATGCATATACGCTTTCCGGAAGCGATCCGGAAGGTAAGTTTCCCACGATTCTTGGTCATGAAGGCGGCGGTATTGTCGAGGCTTTAGGTGAGGGGGTCACCAGTGTTTCAACAGGAGACCATGTGATACCGCTCTACACTCCAGAATGTGGCGAATGCAGATTTTGTAAATCGGGAAGAACTAACTTGTGTCAGGCTATTCGAGTAACTCAGGGACAAGGACTGATGCCTGATGGCACTACGCGTTTTTTTAAGCATGGAAAACCTATTTATCACTATATGGGTACCTCAACTTTCTCAGAATATACTGTGGTACCTGAAATTTCTTTAGCAATAATCAGTAAAGAAGCGCCGTTAGAGAAGGTCTGTCTGCTTGGTTGTGGGGTGACGACAGGCATGGGTGCTGTTACCAATACTGCAAAGGTGAAGGCGGGCAACACCGTAGCGGTTTTTGGTCTTGGCGGCGTTGGCCTAGCGGTGATAATCGGTGCGGTGAAGGCTAAGGCTGGACGTATCATTGCGATCGATATCAATCCCGTTAAATTTGAAATTGCGCGCCAGCTTGGTGCCACTGATGTAGTAAACCCCAAAGACTACGCGAAGCCGATCCAGGAGGTAATTATAGAAATGACCGGCGGCGGCGTGGATTTCTCCTTTGAATGTATTGGAAACGTCAAAGTGATGCGTTCAGCGCTGGAATGCTGTCACAAAGG
>JAZGCR010000131.1:0-11458 GCA_036477105.1 Nitrosomonadaceae bacterium
TCAATCGTATAACTATGCCAACAACCGCTGGGCTGCCGCGCCGGCGACGTTGCTCACCCATCGAATTAGGAACCGTATTGCTGCTGTTACAAATGACAAAATAGTAAGCACCAGTGAGGGCACACGAACAGACTTTACATTGCGCCTCGAACTGGAAGAATTTTCCCAGGTATTTGATGCAGTAGACAAAAGTCATGTGGTAATTAGACTTCGCGCAAGCTTAATCCACCGTAGCTCTCGTTCACTACGGGCACAACGCAATTTCAGTATGGAGCAGTCAACTCCCACAGCCAATGCCGCTGGAGCAGTACAGACCTTGACAGAATCCAGCGACAAACTAATCGAAAACCTGATTGACTGGCTTGCTGAGGAATTAGCGAGAGGAGAGGAAAACCACTAAAGAACTTATGGCTAAACATGTCGTGGAGCAAGAAAAAAATGCAGCAATTCCCTCCCCTCCATGATGCTCAGGTATTTACCTAAGCAATCTAAACACTTTTTACATAAACATACTAAATTGACCTGCAGAAATATTGCAGATATCGCACTCATCGTTTGAGATAGTATCTCAATCTATCTGCTATATAACACCTGCTTCATGTGCCTGTTGATCAGCATGATAGCTCGAACGAACCATCGGTCCACATGCAGCGTTACGAAAACCCATCTCACCTGCAACACGCTCAATTTCCTTGAAGCCATTAGGTGATACATAGCGCATTACAGGCAAATGGCCTGTGCTGGGTTGCAGATACTGGCCAACAGTAAGCATTTCTACGTCATTTTTGCGCAAGTTACATAATACTTCATAGATTTCATTGTCGGTCTCACCCAGACCTAGCATTAACCCAGATTTGGTGGGAATTTGAGGGGAGCGTACCTTGAAATCTTTCAGTAGTTTTAGCGAATGAGTATAGTCCGCTCCTGGACGACACTGTTTATAGAGACGCGGTACAGTCTCAAGATTGTGGTTTAACACATCAGGCGGATAAGTGGATAATTTTTCCAATGCGACTTCCAGCCTCCCTCGAAAATCCGGCACCAAAATTTCGATTTTCGTATCGGGAGTATGTATGCGAACCTGACGTATACAATCAACAAAGTGCTGGGCACCACCATCACGCAGATCATCTCGATCAACACTAGTGATAACAACGTATTTCAAACCCATTGCAGCGATTGATTGCGCCAAATGTAGCGGCTCCTCAGCATCTGGTGGCAATGGTCTACCATGCGCGACGTCACAGAATGGACAGCGACGAGTACAGAGATCGCCTAGGATCATGAATGTGGCGGTCCCTTTACCAAAACACTCGCCAATATTAGGGCACGATGCTTCCTCACAAACCGTGTGTAGTTTTTGTTCTCGTAGAATACGTTTTACTTCGTGAAACGCTTGGTTACTGGATGAGCGAACTCGTATCCATGACGGCTTGCGCAGTGGCACTCCATAAGATTGAGGTACTATTTTGATTGGGTTGCGGGCGGTCTTTTCTACACCTTTCTGGCGAATTTCATTTGTCATGGGACTAAGAGCTCTTTTCTTTGATAATTCTTGTTTGTAATTTTTCTGCAAGCTTATCGCTCAATACTTCCAGCCCGTCGGCTATTCCGAGATCTCTGGTTTGAGTTATCTTCAATCCTGGGTAGCCGCAGGGATTAATCGCAGAAAATGGAGTCAAGTCCATGTCAACATTGAGCGCTATGCCATGGTAGCAACAGCCATTTTTTATTTTCAATCCTAGTGCTGCTATTTTTGCATCACCCACATATACGCCGGGTGATTCCATGCGGCTTTCAGTGTAGATACAGTACTCTTGTAGCAAGTCTATCACAGCACCTTCCATTTTTCTGACCAACTCACGTACACCGAGTTTAAGGCGACGAATATCAAGTAATAAGTAGGCAACAATCTGTCCAGGACCATGATAAGTAATTTGTCCACCCCGGTCAGTTCTAACCACCGCGATACCATTATTTTGGATCAAATGTTCCAATTTACCCGCTATACCTAAAGTATAGACTGATGGATGCTGTAACAGCCATATCTCATCAAAAGTATTTTTTGTGCGCGTTAATGTGAAGCTCTTCATTGCCTGCCAAGTAGAAAAGTAGTCCACTAGACCAGAATGCTTTATATTGAACTTTGAATTTTTTGTTCTTGGATCCAGGTATGGAGTATTCATATTCAATCAAGATGATTTGGAACAATCAAAACTAAAACTGCATTTCAAAGTACCATTACTACCATTGGGTGATCGCACAATTCCTGATATAGCGCATCCAATTGGATACGAGAAATGGCGCGAACGGTGCAAGTAAGGCTCAAATATTTATTTTTTTTGCTAATTCTTGTTTCCAAGGTGGTGTCATCAAAATTGGGAACATGGCGCCTCACTATCATCAATATTGACTGGGTGAAACTTTGCTCGACCCGCCCCATGATCTTGATGGGAATATCGCAAGGGTACTCGATAAGTGTGGTCTGCAGTGTCATGTTCAAATGTCTCAGCAAACCTCTACACTACAATGTTACTTCGCATTACGGTGGCCTTATAGTTCTGGTAAATCTGGTATAGTTGTGTAAATATCGTTCCTGGCTTTCCGCTACCCACCAGCTTACCATCGAGACGTGTAATAGGCATAATTTCTTTAGTTGAAGATGTCAGCAGAAGTTCTTGTGCGGTGCGTATCTCATATTCGGAGACTTCTCGTACCTCATGCGGAATGTCATTTGCAGCCGCCAGTTCCAGTACGACATCATAGGTAATGCCGGGTAGCATTAAATAACTCTTTGGTGGGGCTAGAAGCATTTTATCTTTTACGACAAAAATGTTACTGGCGGAGCCCTCCGTCAAAAATCCATCTCTTAACAACAGAGTTTCCACCGCACCCGCATCTACTGCCATCTGACGCAGTAACACATTTGGTAACAACGAAGTCGCTTTGATGTCGCAGCGTAGCCAACGGTTGTCATTAGCGGTAATAGCAGAAACGCCGGAAGCAAGTAACTCTTTCGGGGACACTAACAATGGGGTGCTCATAATGAATACTGTGGGCATTGCATCCTCTGGAAAAGCGTGATCGCGCGGGGCCACACCGCGGGTAATGTGCAAGTAAAGGTATTGATCGTCACTTTCGTTACTAGCGATGATTCGTTCCAACAAACCCCTCCACTCGACGTCAGAATGAGGATTTCTCAGGCGAATACCCTCGAGGCTATCGTGCAATCGTTGCAAGTGTTCTGTTAAGCGAAAAGGCCTACGTGAGTAAACGGGGACCACTTCATACACTCCATCACCAAAAATAAATCCTCTATCTAGCACTGAAATACGCGCATCCTCGATTGGAATGAAAGAGCCATTGAGATAAATCATACTGATTTTTGAATACTCATATTAACCAACGGTTATGATAGATTTAACCACGATAAAAAGTTAATTAAACAATAGCCGTAGGCTATCCCAGGTACGGCTAAAAAAATTGGAGGGATCTACAGCCTCCAACGCTACCAGCGGATGCTCAGCTATTGGCTCCCCGTCAAGTGTAAACTTGACCACGCCCACTTTTTGACCTGTGCTTATCGGAGCAATCAGCGGTAGCTTATACTCCATACTAGCTTTTAATTTATCAGTTTGCCCCTTGGGTAGCGAAAAATAAAGATCATGGTTGAACCCTGTCTTAAGTATGTCTCGCTCGCCCTTCCATAGCTGAATAGTAGTTACCTCTTGTCTCTTCCGATACAGGCGCACGGTATCGTAGAATTGGAAACCGTAGTTCAAGAGGCGTTGGCTTTCCATAGTACGTGCGTTGTCGGAGGTGGCACCTAGTATTATTGAAATCAATCGCCGCTCACTTCGTCTTGCCGAAGTAACAAGGCAATAACCTGCAGCTTGAGTATATCCAGTCTTAAGACCATCTACATTTGGATCCATCCATAGGAGTCGATTTCGATTGGTTTGTGAAATCTTGTTGTATGTATACTCCCGCAGAGAATAAAGTGGGTAGTACTCTGGAAAATTACGGATCATATCCGCCGCTAGCAAGGCCAAATCATGAGCAGTGCTATAATGTTCAGGATGCGGTAGACCGGTAGAATTAGCAAAATGAGTGTTCTTCATTCCCAAATTTTCGGCCTCTTTGTTCATCATTTGTGTGAAGTTTTCCTCCGACCCAGCGATAGCTTCCGCCAACGCTATACTAGCGTCGTTACCAGACTGCACAATCAGTCCGCGCACTAATTCACTTACTGTTACTGGCTTGCTAGGTTCGATGAACATGCGCGAACCATGTGCGTGCCAAGCATTCTCTGACACGGGTACAGTCTGGGTCAGGGTAATACGCTTCTGCTTGAGGGCTGAAAAAATGACATGTGCTGTCATCATCTTGGTAAGCGATGCGGGTTCGACACGCTCATGGACATTCTGGCCGACCAAAGTCTGCCCACTTTGGAAATCAGTAAGAATATAAGCTTTGGCAGCCACGGATAGAACAGGTTGCGACGGAGCTTGATAAGTAGACTGCCGAGCAAACACGAAAGATGAAGCAAGAAGCAACACAAACAAGAGTGAACGTTTCATTAGAAATTGAACAAAATCATTGTCTATTATTATACCTGAGGTAGTTAGGATAGCTTGATTTCAGTAGGAAAATAGTCTTCTCGAGAGGTGATACAGAACCTATTACCACCCTTTATTACTTTTATAACACGACAGAACCATGGACTGAGGTAACAAGGAAATTCAAACTACTGGGTCTATTACTATTTACTAAGACACAGATAGAATCCATCATTCCAGCCCATACGATATTGTTTGTCTTTAGAAAAGCGGCGTTTATCCTTAAATCCATAAGAAGTCTTCTTGGCAGTTTCACAGCCATCAATATAACCATCTTTGAAAGCAGTAGGCCAACCGGCAAGGTTATAAGTAGGACGCGTACTTGGTGGCAGCGGCTCTGAAGGCCGCGAACTCCGGCTAAAATCTTTTGTTGCACAGCCTGTGTGCATTAAAACTAGAAAAACTACTACAATCAAGCGCATCGTCACCACCTGTGTACGCTACCGATGATACCCCAAGAGCCCCTCGGAAGATCTCATAATTAACTTGCATGTTGATCAGAACAAATTGCCTCGCTATTATCTTCAGAGTACTGGTGCTCCCGATACCGATCGTATCAACGATAAACCCGCATTGATTCGCAAGATAAGGTAGCTAAGCAATAGCATAATTGAAACTTACAACCAGTAATAGTTACTGACATTTAAATTCTCGTATATGGTATCAAAGAATTCAAATAACATCAGTAAAGCTACTTCTTGGAGATTTGGCCATCTTATTCTCATCCCGTCCAGTTCGCTATTCCCACCAGAAGCAATAATACCAACCACAACACTAGAGTGCGCCAAATCAAGCCGATGGTACTTTGTAGAAAATCTATGTCGGCCTCTTCACCCAAACCTAATTCGGGCCGGTAGTACACACTACCGGCCTCTTGTAGTGAATCTCCCAGACGCACGCCGAGCGCCCCCGCTCCACTAGCGAGGATAATGCCTTGGGCGTGGTTTGACCACGACGCAGCTTGTGTACGCCAGCAATAAATCGCGTCCTCGAAATTGCCGACAATGGCAAAACTCACGGCGGTCAACCTTGCCGGTAGCCAGTCTATGACCCTAAATGCTTTTGCTGAGAAGCCTCCGAACGAACCAAATGCCTCATCTGTGCGATCCTCCCAACGCTCACTTAGTAATTCTGCAATACGATACAGTACCGCTCCTAGTGGCCCCGGAAACAAAACAAAACAGGTGACTACACCAAACATATAGCGGTGCGAATGAATTAATTCCATTTCAATTGCGACGCGCGCAATTTGTTCGCTGGTGAGCTCGTCTGCAGGAGCTTCACTCCACTGCCTCAGCAACTCGCGAGATTGAGGTAAATCGCTATTTTTAAGGGCCTGATTGATATTAGTGAACAATTGACTAGATTGACGAAAACCCATGGTGAAATATAGCACCATAACGTTCCATGCCCACGCTAGCAGCGGACTGAGACTTAGCAAAAAATAATAGATCGCACCAGCGATAATCAATACCGGAATTACCGCAGCAACCCACGTTAACAAACTGTGCCAACGCATGTTAGTATCAAAATAGCGCTCCAACATACCAGCATAGGAGAAAAATAGCAGAATGACTCGATTTCGACTACCAGCGGGATGCCATTGCTCCAACAAGAGTGCAAAGATTAATGAAAATATGGTCATGGCAAGATAGTTTTGGTGTTACTAGATTCCATGTTATCGCAACACCGATTTCAACAATTTACCCATCTCTGCTGGGTTGCGAGTCACTTTGATTCCACATTCCTCCATCACAGCAAGCTTTCCCTGAGCAGTACCCTTACCACCAGAAATAATCGCACCCGCATGCCCCATCCGCTTGCCTTGCGGCGCAGTTACTCCAGCGATAAACCCCACTACTGGTTTCGTCATATTGTGCCTAATCCAGTAGGCACAATCTTCCTCGTCGGAACCTCCAATTTCTCCCACCATTAGCACTGCATCAGTTTCATTGTCGTCGTTGAACAACCTCATCACATCAAGATGATTCAATCCATTAATCGGGTCGCCTCCGATACCGATGCAGGTGGACTGTCCCAAACCCAGCTCCATTAATTGAGCAACTGCTTCGTAAGTCAGCGTACCAGAGCGAGACACTACTCCGACATGCCCTTTCTTGTGGATATAGCCCGGCATGATGCCAATCTTGATTTCATCTGGTGTTATGATACCAGGACAGTTAGGTCCGATCAGTAGAGTTTTATGTTCCTGCATCTTGTATCGGGTGCGCAACATATCACGTACAGGAATGCCCTCAGTAATACAAATTACCAGATCAAGTTCCGCATCTACCGCTTCATCTATTGCGGCAGCGGCAAAAGGCGGTGGTACATATATTACGGAAACTGTCGCACCAGTAGCCTGCTTTGCTTCCTTGACAGTGGCATAAATCGGAATGTGCTCAAAATTCTCACCCGGTTTTTTCGGATTTACTCCTGCAACGAAGCAATTCTTTCCATTAGCATAGTCGACACACATACGAGTGTGGAATTGCCCAGTCTTTCCAGTAATCCCCTGGGTCATGACTCTAGTGCTCTGGTTTATCAAGATCGCTATGACTACCCCCCCCTAGCTGCAGCTGCTACAACATACTGTGCTGCATCACCCATGTTGCGCGCTGAAATGATTTGTAGTCCGGATTCAGCCAGAATTTTCTTACCGAGATCAGAATTAGTTCCTTCAAGACGCACCACTAGAGGCATAGTGAGCTTTACCTCCTGAGCTGCCGCAACCACACCACCGGCAATCACGTCGCATTTCATGATACCGCCGAATATATTTACCAGTATTGCTCGTAGCTTCGTGTTACACAGCATCAACTTAAATGCCTCCGTTACCTTTTCAGAGGTAGCACCACCGCCCACATCAAGAAAGTTTGCAGGATTTCCGCCATAAAGTTTGATGATGTCCATAGTTGCCATTGCAAGGCCTGCGCCATTGACTAAACAACCGATATCACCGTCGAGCGGAACGTATGAAAGATCGTGCTTAGATGCCTCAATCTCCATTGGATCTTCTTCATCAAGATCGCGCAAAGCTGCGATATCAGAATGTCGAAACAGCGCATTATCATCAAAGTTAATTTTTGCATCGAGCGCGAGAATATGATTGTCAGAAGTAAGTATCAACGGATTGATTTCAATTAGCAATGCATCAGTACTATCAAATAATTTATACAAGCTTTGTAGTAATATTTGAATTTCAGATGAGGCAGATTGAGAGATATCGATCATTCGGACGATATCCTCTGCATCTTGACTGGTCAGTCCCTCCATTGGATCAATGAACACCTTGTAAATTTTCTCCGGTGTTCTAGCGGCTACTTCTTCAATGTTCATACCCCCTTCTGAACTTGCCATCAAACACACGCGCTGACTGCTGCGATCTACCAGCATTCCAATGTAAAATTCCTTCTGGATGTCAGCACCCTGTTCGATAAAAAGACGCCTGACGATCTGTCCCCGCTCATCAGTCTGATGGGTAACGAGCGTCATACCTAGTATTTCTCCTGCATACTGCTTCACTTCATTGAGTGATTTTGCCACTTTTACCCCACCACCTTTACCACGTCCACCAGCATGAATCTGTGCCTTTACAACCCATGTACTACCGCCCAGTTTTCTGGCCGCATCAACTGCTTCATCGATACTAAAGCAGGCCATCCCTCCCAGAATCGAGACTCCAAATTCGCGCAAAAGATTCTTGGCTTGGTACTCATGGATTTTCATGTTATTCGTCTCACTATGCTTCAATAGGTAGGATCTTGAAAATGGAGTATATCTCAATCATTTCGTTGGTGTTACTTACAAAATTAAAGGTAATTAGAAGCTGCTCCAATACCTTGCATGAATATTTTGAGTCTTAGACCTCAATTCTTGAAAAATATGCATGAAAATTAGTCTGTTGATACTGACTAATGACTTTGCTATTTATACTTTGCAAGTATAAATAGCAAAGTTAGCCATAAACTACTCATTGTCTAGGAAGCAGCAGGGATTGACGCCTAACAATAGTAGGTTAGCGCCCGCGGTACGGGCCATTAGTTTCCTTGCACAGTAGGTAATAACACCTCTTCTTAGGGAGTATGTGTCTACTACGTCGAAGGTTTAAACAAACTAACGAACAGGCTTTTTGCTAGTATGAAGAAAATATCGTGTCACAGCGCTATTACAAGCGCTTGTCAATCCGACAACAGGCTTAATAAAAGAAGAGAAAAAGGAAGACACTAACTTACCATTACCAACATACTTCGTTGGCTAAAATCATTGTCGATATACTGCGCTCTGTGAGAACCATCTCTTTCATCACACAAGTCAATGCAGACTAAGCTGTGCGATTTATAATCACTACAATCTGACAATTCACCAACTCAAATCCGTTCTTAAGTAACCAAATTCTGAGGATTTCCACCCACCCAGGCCTCAATGTTGTCAATTAACTGATCAGCAAGAAACTGCATAGCCCCATTCGAGGCCCATGCCACATGTGGCGTCAAAATAAAGTTGGGGCGATGCACTTCAAGCAGCGGATGACCATTTTTCGGTGGCTCGGTAGTAAGCACATCAACACCGGCACCGGCAATTAGACCTTCGTCCAACGCTTGAATCAGTGCTGCTTCGTTAACCAAACCTCCGCGTGCGGTATTGATTAACAATGAGTTGCGCTTCATCTTGCGTAGCTCATTGATCCCGATCATATCTCGCGTCGCTGGCGTCATCGGGCAATGCAGCGAGAGCACGTCCGACTCTGCCAATACATTTTCGAATGGTATAAACCCTACGTTACTTTTTTTAAACGATGTGTGGTCCGAAAATATTACGCGCATGCCAAAGCCACGTGCAATCGTGGCGGTACCCTGCCCTATTGCCCCTTCGCCGATGATACCCATAGTTGCACCAAACAGATCGCCTATATCATGTGTGAAAAAACAGAACTGCTCTGCTTTCTGCCACACACCGTTCTCGACATCTTGCCGATATGCCAGCAAATTTCTGCGTAGCGCTAAAACCATCATAAATACATGCTCTGGTACGGTATGCGCTGCATAGTTGCGGATATTTGCCACTGTGACACCATGTTTTCGACAAGCGGATATATCTGCACAGTCATAACCAGTTGCAGCAACCGCGACCATTTTTAGCTGAGGCAATTTAATAAGTATCTCCTCGTTCAACTGTACCTTGTTCATGATCGCTATAGTTGCGTGCTGGAGACGCGTTACGATCTGGTCTAACGAGGTTACAGAATACTCCTCGTATGTGTGTTTGAAATTCGGGCTACGTATTTGTGCCTTAACTGAGTCTCGATCAAGAAAAACTATGTGGTGACTCATATTTACTCGCTTTCAGCTGAACCTGTAGAATGAGATGCATATACGATTTCGCTGTGCACCACACATCTTTTTGGAATATTGTCATTGCTACGCCAATATCTTTGTGCCGCCGCAATACCACTACCCAGCTTGATCTTGATCCTAACATCCATCATTACCATTTCTGTACCTGCGAGGACACCCAACAGCATGAGTTCGTTCAGGTCGCCGAGATGCCCAATGCGGAATACCTTACCAGCCAACTTTGATAGGCCGACACCTAGTGTAAAGTTGTAACGACGAAAAGCTACAACGATAAAGTGAGCATTGTTTGATACCCTCAGGCACATTAATGGTGAAAACCGTGCATAATATCACCTAGGTGCCTTGGCACATCATACATTAAGCTTACAACCCCTCTGAATTGCAGTATGTACGCCTGAAGCAAGGTATTTGGTAAAACTATTTTGATTGTCTTACCCCTTGGCTAACAATCTATCCACCATTCCTAGTTATCGTGGTCGTTTCGCCCCATCTCCTACCGGGCCGCTGCATTTTGGCTCTCTAGTTGCCGCCGTTGGCAGCTATCTAGAAGCGAAATCTCACGATGGCGAATGGCTGGTCAGGATCGAGAACCTGGATACACCGCGTGAAGTTCCCAGCTCATCCGGCGAAATCCTTTGCGCTCTCGAAGCTCTAGGAATGGAATGGGACCACGACGTGATCTATCAAAGTCGGAGAAACAGCGCCTACCAAACTGCGCTTGCCATACTTGACAAGCAAGGCCTAGTTTATACTTGCACCTGTACCCGTAAAGAAATTGCCGACTCAAGTATCACAGGAATTAGTGGTCCAGTATACTCTGGCACTTGCCGTAATAGCTTACCAAATCGAAAACAACTCGGCGCACTTAGGGTTAGAACCGATAATTATCTTGTTGAATTCAAGGATGCCCTACAGGGCCTAGTTAGCCAGCGACTAGAAAGGGACACCGGTGATTTCGTGTTACGTCGTGCCGATGGTATCTACGCTTATCAACTAGCAGTGGTAGTAGACGACGCCGAACAGGGCATCACCCATGTGGTGCGCGGTGCAGACTTGATAGATTCCACCCCTCGTCAGATTTACCTGCAAAAATTGCTAGGTTATCCAACTCCAGCGCACATGCATTTACCTGTGGTAATTAATAATCAAGGCAAGAAACTCAGCAAACAGACTTTGGCAGCACCCCTTGATGTATCTAACCCTGTAGCGCAACTAATAGCGACAGTTAGTTTCCTTGGCCAGAAACCGCCAGCAGAGTTATTTGAAAATAGTGTTTCATCATTCTGGAAATGGGCCGTGAAAAATTGGCACTCAGAGAAAATTCCTTGAAAAGATTGCCCCTTTGCTAACCAGATGTAGATTCAGTTCCAGCGTACAACTGGCACGTCAAGTACCTAAGCCAGGCTCATGATTAATAGGCGTCTACATTCAATACTAATCCTACAACCACTTTGGAGTACGTTAGATGATGGCAACCGGATA
>JAZGCR010000132.1:0-8465 GCA_036477105.1 Nitrosomonadaceae bacterium
CGCTCCAACACCAAATCGCCATTATCAAGCAACGGAATGATAACCACCGCACCAGGATGAGTAACGTACTCGCGTACCGATAGCTTGCCGTCAGGCATAACGACTTTATCTACGTGCACGTGCAACAGGTGGCCACCGAATACACACTGGTTGCTGAGTTGTCTCTCAGTAAGATTGCGAAGTGTTTTAGACATGAAATCACAGTTGGTAATCAAGAAAAGTTCTGAATCTTATCAAATATTGATTAAACAAATTTTACGCATTGTTGCAAGGTGTATGAAGAAAACTAATAACCCGACATTGACATGGGAATCACCTCCACACAAGCTCTGCACAATCCATGCACATTACTAAGTATCAATGGCTAACTTCCTTAGTTTCCACCATACTCAAACTTTTTCCATACCAAACTTATACCACAGTAAAACTTGTACTGATGTTGATTAGGATGAAATTACACTTCTACCCCCCTTTCCAATATCGTCAATCACACTTAAAATATTGTCCTACGCTGTTTGAGTCCAAAGATATTCTGGACTTAATGAGGATTAGGTTATTTAAGCTGATCAGTTACGGTATCAACTGTTCGTGATGGAACGACCGTGTAATTGAGCTCATTCGCATTCGGCTCATTCTTGGCAACAGATACGTTTCATTAAGAAGCCTCATTAGGGTAAATTTATTTGATCGATATAGTTTCTAGCTGATAGCGTAGTATCCCTAATAACACTTTACTCTAAGGAAACACAGGATGGCTTCAACGAATAAAATATTCATCAGCTTCGCGCTAAGGGACGTCAGTCTGCGTGATCTTCTCGTAGAACAGATAAACAACGAAAAGACGCCCTACTCGCTTGTCGATATGCCTGTGAAGCAGTCGTGGGAGCCAGCCTGGAAAGAAGACTGTCGAACAAAGATCAAAGAATGCGACGGCGTAATTGCCCTGATCACGAAAAACATTGTCAGGGCAGACGGCCAGCAGTGGGAGTTACGCTGTGCTTATGATGACAGGGTACCTGTGTTGTTGCTATATGGAACTTCCGATAAACTATCAAATAAACTCCCTCCACCCATTGAGGATAAAGATATCCTAGAGTGGACTTTGCCTAACATCGAAACATTTCTTGGCAGACTGTAAAACAATAATTAAAAATAGATCACCCAGCAGTAATTCCATGATTCAGGATAAAAAATCTTCCTTTAGAATCGAAAACACTATTAGGCTAATAGTCGTTCTCTTGCTATGCATTATGAGTCCCCCAGTTAACTTGACACTCGAGAACAGGTACTAGGGATTATTTTCTTACGTAATGTGGCAAATTGTCATAAGACACACTCCCCTCAACCTGACTTCATCTATGCTCAACGATTACAATGCCGACTTGCTATACAACAAAACAAGTGCATTGAATATCCACTATTGTTTTGATCTAAATTTATTCATCTCAGCTTCATTCTAAACTTTCCATTAATTTAAATTCACCTTTATTGATTGAGAAATCTGGTATCGTTGCTCACAAACAATCTATATGTAATTTTGTGTGATCTGCATGCAATCTCTTGTCAGCACTCTATTTATCTGATCGCTTAGGTAGCTTCAATGTTAACGCGATTCGTCTCTATACATTCTTTCAAAAGTCACATTCTCATAATGGAGCCAACCATTGAAAAAAATATCACTTAATTCGCAAATTCTTATCAGTTTGCTAGCTGGCATCTTGCTGGGACTGGGGTTCGCCATGCTCGATAAAGAATCAGCGACATCACAAATTGGTTTATATATAGCTGAGTTGCTTGGAATGCTGTTCGTCGACTTGTTGAAGATGGTGATGATCCCACTGGTGTTCACTTCCATCGTCGTCGGAGTAGCAAATTTACGTACGCACCAGCAAATGCATCGCGTATGGAAGGCAACATTGGGTTTCTTTATATTTACTATAGCAATGTCTATTATATTGGGGCTAACTGCTGCCAACCTGTTCCGCCCGGGAGAAGGCCTGCAGTTACCAATGTTCCAGGACGCTATGCAGAACTTCCAGGCTAAGCAAATGTCACTGTCTGAGTTCTTCACCCAGTTCCTGCACTCGCTGTTTCTAAATCCTGTAGCAGCTCTGGCTCAAAGTAGCGTGCTGGCGGTCGTGATTTTTGCGCTGCTAATGGGTATTGCTTTAGTAATAGGGGGCGAACGTTATCGTAATATCCATTTAATATTGCAGGAATTATTAGAGCTAATTCTGATGCTGGTGGGCTGGATCATGCGGTTAGCACCGATTTGTATCATGGCACTATTGATAAAACTGGTAGCAACACAGGACGTATCTCTACTTATGACACTGATCAAATTTATCAGCTTGGTAGTGGGCACTCTCTTACTACATGGTTTGGTAGTGTTGCCACTGATTCTTTACCTAGTCACTGGCATGACACCAATCAAATTCTGGCGAGGTGCGCGTGAAGCACTGATAACAGCTTTTGCCACCAGTTCCAGCGCTGCCACCTTACCAATTACCTTGCGATGTGCCGAACAGAATCTTTATGTCAAGCGCGACATTGCTGGTTTTGTGATCCCGCTTGGGGCTACTATTAACATGGACGGCACAGCATTATACGAAGCTGCAGCTGCATTATTCATAGCAAATCTGGTGGGAGTTGATCTCAATCTTATACAGCAAATGATCGTATTCTTCACTGCCATGCTTGCAGCTATGGGTGCGCCTGGGATCCCAAGCGCTGGCATGGTGACTATGATCCTGGTATTACAATCCGTGGGCCTACCTGTTGAGGCCATTGCCATTCTGCTGCCCATTGACCGCTTACTTGACGCCTTCCGTACATCAGTCAATGTTGAAGGCGATATGGTGGGTAGTCTGGTGGTCCAAAACTGGGCAAGGAGTGGACAACATCATATCAAAGACAATCAGATTGAGAAATAAAATTATGATCTAGGTAAATATCTACCGCTACCGGGTTTAATAAACACCCATCTCTCTTGTGATGCACTGCTATCTTTACCGCATTATCCGTTCTAAATTTAAAATAGATCGCCCTTTCTTATTGCCCAGTGGATTTACGGATATGCACCAGCGCTTCTTCAGTATGCTTGGTGGCAACATCAGCATGTCCCATTTTGGCGTGTTTAATGGCTTCTTTTAAATGTTTAACACCTTCAGTCATGTGTTGGTGCTCATCAGCATGTTCTTTTGCTGCTTGTTTAGCATGCTCGAGTGCTGCCTTCGCATGCTGGAGCAATACCTTTGCATGACCATCCTCCCCGTGGGCCTTGGCCATCGCTGCATGTTCAATTGCTTGCGCTGTATGATGGTGAGCATTGGCCTGAGCGCTTAGGAAAAGTGCAAAGATGCCAATTATAAAAGTAGTAAATACGTGTTTCATAATTAATTCTCCTTGACAGAAATTAAACATCGCTCGGAACATCCTATATTGCGTACCATTGTCTACGATGATAATAATGAACATTGATGCTTTTTACTATTTCAAGTCACTCAACATAATGTTTATAACATAATTCTGGATTTTTAACTGAATGGCACATATTTACTAAATTTATTTGACCCATGTCACTATGTAGCATCCTGTAGTATCTGATGCGGTTGCAAGTAGCTTTCCATGATATGGTATTGTGGCACTCGATGCCGCAACCGAGAAATGTCGTGCAATCTTACAAACACATTCCAAAAGCCGGCTTTCTGACCCAGTCATCCAGCGACAAGATAGTAGCTACCGTTCATGGCAAACTATAACCATCGCAATGGCCATCTCTGCTCACAATTTAAGAATTTGAAGCAAGTGAAACTTTTTGATAGAAGTTATTTCTTAAACAAAACCTGTCATGCCTACTAAGCAACGCATAAGGATCACGCTGTTCGGCATTTTACTTGTTGTGCTGATTACCAGTGCTTGGGTCTGGCGTAACCAGAATACGATGACCAATACGAGGCCAACAGAGGCAGGAACAGTCCAGATTGTAAGCACCGTAGTTACACAAAGTGATGTGCCGGTTAGACTTACAGCTAATGGTACTGTGTCTGCTAAGCAGACGGTCGAGGTACGACCACAGATCAGCGCCACTATTAAGGCTGTTCATATCAAGGAAGGACAATTCGTACACAAGGGTGACAGATTGTTCACACTTGATGCGCGTACTCAGAACGCCAACCTCAGCAAAGCTAAAGCACAACTAACTAAATCTCGTGCAGATTTGGCGAATGCCGTGCGCAATCTCAAACGCCAGCGCGATCTGTTCCAACAAAAATTCATTTCACAAGCTGCGCTCGATGTAGCTCAGAACCAGGTCGACAAATTGCAGGGACAGTTTGACTTTGATCAAGCTGCCGTGCAAGTAAATCGTGTGATGCGCAGTTTTAGCGAGATTGCCGCACCGATTTCCGGGCGTACTGGAGTCATTCCGGTACATCCAGGTAGTTTAGTGCAGCCAAACATCGCGATCCCGGGCAGTCTGACACAACCACGCAGTGCTATCTTGGTAAGTATCACGCAGATTGATCCGATAAATGTCAGCTTCACATTACCGGAACGCGAACTTGTGGCTCTGCAACAAGCGCTCGTTAAAGGCGACATATCCGTCAGTGCGAAACTAGATTTGGCCGGTAAGCCAGCGCAGAAAGGACGATTAATATTTGTGGACAACACGGTAGATGCGGAGAGCGGCACTATTCAGCTTAAGGCAGAGTTTCCCAATACGGATCAACACCTCTGGCCGGGTATGTTTGTAACAGTGATGCTAGCACCGAACATGTTAGTTGGCGCTCTCACGGTTCCTGTACAAGCAGTGCAAACTGGCCCGGAAAAGAAATTCCTTTATGTGATCGGAGAGGATGGCAAGGTAACATCTCAGACGATCAAAGTACGCTTAATCCAGGATGGACTTGCAGTGATAGAAGGTGCTATGCCGGGTGCACGCGTTGTTTTGGAAGGTGCACAGAATCTCAGGCCAGGTAGTGTGGTGGTAGAAGCACAGGCCGAAGGTAGTGAGGTTGGATCTGGCAATAATATGAGTAAATTTGTAGATCAGCGCGCTCCGGACAAAATCGGCAAAGCAGCAGACAATTAATGAACCTCTCCGAGTTATGTATCCGCCGTCCGGTCATGACGGTGCTTCTATCAGCCTCTGCCGTAGTAGCGGGTATCATTGCTTACGGCGGATTACCTATTGCTGCGCTACCAAGTTACGACTCTCCTACCATTTTGGTTAGAGCTTCACTTCCTGGCGCCAGTCCTGAGATCATGGCCTCATCGGTAGCTACGCAACTAGAACGACAGTTCTCCACCATCTCTGGGCTTGCGGTAATTAGTTCTACAAGCACGCTGGGTAACACTTCAGTCACGCTAGAGTTTGATCAGAATCGCGATATCGACAGTGCCTCGGTTGATGTGCAAGCTGCATTGCTACGCGCGCAGCGCGCACTACCAATCGAAATGACCTCACCACCGTCCTACCGTAAGATCAACCCAGCTGAATCGTCTATTTTATACCTCGCTCTGACATCGCCCTCAATGTCACTCTCAAGTCTGAACGATTTCGCTGAGGACCTTATTTCGCCGACACTATCCACGATTGCTGGCGTAGCACAAATAGGAATCTATGGGCAGAAAAAATATGCTGTGCGCGTGCGCGTGAATCCTGACGCACTCGCTGCGCGTAATTTGGCCATCGATGACATTGCTACAGCGCTAAGCAGTGCTAATCCCAACTCTCCGATCGGCACTCTCGACGGACCGCGTCAGTCCCTCACCATTCAGGCAAACCGTCAACTCAATAACGCTGATGCTTTTGCAAATTTGGTTGTAGCTATTGCTCCGAGCGGCGGCCCGGTGAGACTCTCCGATGTAGCTACGGTTGAGGACAGCGTGGAATCCGTCAAGACTGCTAGCTGGACCAATGGCGAACGCTCTATCACGCTATCTGTGAAACGCCAACCAGGTACCAACACTGTTGCAACGGTGGACGCCATTAAAGCAGTGCTGCCAGGACTCATTGCTCAGATGCCATTATCAGTTCAACTCAAGATAACTAGTGACCGCTCAACCTCGATTCGAAACTCTATCCACGACGCGCAATTCACGCTGGCAATCACTATCGCCCTAGTCGTGTTGGTGATTTTCTTATTCCTGCGTAAGGTTACGATTACCTTTGTCCCGGCACTGTCATTGCCAATTTCGCTGTTAGGTGCAATAGCATTAATGCGTGTTTTTGGCTATAGCCTGGATAATATTTCGATACTCGCCATCACTCTCGCGGTCGGCTTGGTAGTAGATGACTCCATTGTAGTACTTGAGAACATCGTACGTCACATCGAGAAAGGGGAGTCGCCATTACAAGCAGCGCTGCAAGGATCCAAGGAGGTAAGCTTTACTATCATCTCAATTTCACTCTCGCTGGTTGCTGTATTCATTCCTATTTTCTTTATGCCTGGTGTGATCGGATTACTATTCCATGAGTTTGCTGCAGTAGTGGGAGTCGCTGTCTTGATGTCGGCTGTAGTGTCACTTACGCTGATCCCGATGATGGCCAGCCGCTATCTCGTTCAGCACGAACCTGAAGAACACAGCATGAAATTGACTGAATGGTTCGCGCGTGGATTTAACAAAACGCTGTCCTCCTATGAGCATGCGCTCGATTGGGCATTACTCCATAGGCAAGTAGTCCTTGGTGTTGCAATCGGTACCTTAGTTGCTACCGGCGCACTATTTATGGTTCTACCCAAGGGATTCTTTCCCAACGAGGATATCGGCAAGGCACTGATATCCGTAGAAACAGTTGAAGATATTTCCTTTCCCGCTATGACTAAGCTATTACAACGTACTGACCATATAATCCGTGCTAATCCCGCCGTTAAGACCCTTGTTGTCTACGCTAATGATAGCTACAACGCACGCCTGTATATGACTCTTAAACCGCGCAGTGAGCGCCCACCTATGGATAAGGTGCTCGAAAATTTACGTAGGGAAGTACGTGTTATCCCAGGTATTAAAGTTTTTTTCAATCCTATCCAAAACCTTAGGCTAGGTGGTCGAACCAGCAAAAGTCGCTATCAGTATGTCATGCGTAGCGTACACGCTGAAGATTTACACACAGCGGCCACCGGTCTCATGTCACGCATGCAAGAAGAGGCTATTTTTCGGGATGTCACCAGCGATGCACAATTGAAAGGTCTGCAGGCACGTCTCAATATCAATCGTGATAAGGCGAACCTGCTAGGTGTACAGATCGCAGATATCCGTTCAGCACTTTATAGTGCTTTCGGTGAGCGCCAGGTATCAACAATTTACACATCAAGCAACAGCTATCAGGTTATTATGCAAGTAGCGGACGAACATCGTGTCGACGAAAGCGACCTTGGCAAAATATATGTTCGCAGCAAGAAAAATACGATAGTTCCGCTATCAAGCGTTGCATCAGTTAAACGTGAAGTAGGACCGATCTCTATCAACCATGCCGGGCAACTGGACGCGCTAACAATTTCGTTCAACCTTGCCCCCGGCGCCTCACTAAGCGATGCCACTAAACATATAGATCAGTTTAAAAATGATCTTAATATGCCGGCAGGTATACTAACAAATTATGCTGGAGATGCAGCAGCGTTCCAATCTTCGCAGACCAGTCAAGTGGTGTTAATCGTCGCCGCACTACTAGTAATTTATGTATTACTTGGCGTGTTATATGAGAGTTATATCCACCCCATTACGATTCTTTCCGGGCTTCCCTCAGCTGCAGTTGGTGCGTTAGCAATGTTGTGGTTGTTCAATATGGAGCTTACAATAATTGCTATGATCGGCATCTTGATGCTGATCGGCATAGTCAAGAAGAATGCCATCTTGATGATTGACTTTGCACTCGACGCACAGCGTAACAACAGCATGGAGCCGCATGAGGCAATCCGAACCGCCTGTCTGCTGCGCTTTAGACCGATCATGATGACCACTTCGGCGGCGCTAATGGGCGCGATGCCTATTGCTTTAGGTTGGGGTGCGGGCGCTGAGCTACGTCAGCCACTTGGACTCGCCGTAGTCGGGGGGCTTCTGTTCTCACAGGTGATCACACTTTTTATCACACCAGTCATCTATCTCTATCTGGATCGCTTTTCTGGCAGCGGACCTATCAAACGAGGAGTAGATCAATAGATCAGCCTTGGCAGAAATTAATAATGCCCTCCCAGAAGGGTACTGTCATAAATTTATATTTCCTCGCTAACCTCTGTCATGTCTAATCATTCGAATAAATTAATGACTCCATCCAAACCAACATGATCAATTGCGTACGTGGCATTTTTCTGAACGATAGGCTTAGCGTGATAAGCTATGCTTACCCCTGCTTCTGCCATCATTTGCAGGTCATTGGCACCATCACCGATGGCAATTAACTGATCTCGTCTTAAACCCAGTTCGTTTCGAACACGTTTTAGCGCTTCGGCTTTTCCCTGCGC
>JAZGCR010000133.1:0-3765 GCA_036477105.1 Nitrosomonadaceae bacterium
TAAAGGTACTACATACCCATACATCGACTTTAATTTTTGGCGCGAAAAAAATTTTCCAGAAGTAAAATCTGCGAGTGTCTACTTTCGACCCAAAGCGGTCATTCAAATTCAAACTGACGAACACTTCTTGACTTTGGAGCCATACAAGGGTGTATATTTGTAAGGTAGTTTTTATCCTTTTTAGGAGAAAACCATGAAATTAAATTTATCCGGATTGTCCATTGCTGCTCTAACAACAGCAGCATTCTCGTTTCCAGCTGCCGCGACTCCAGTTTCCACGACTCCAGCTGCTACGGCTCCAGCTGCCGCGACTGATGTTTCATCCAGTGACACCAAAGACAAACTTGCAAAGTTACTTATGAAATGCGGTATGAAATGCGGCATGAAATGCAATGGAAAAGATTGTGGAGACTGTGGTGGAGACTGTGGTGGAAACTGCGTCGGGAAATAAAAGGTGTATGTAACTTATACAGTTTTTTATGGACATTTTTACTTTCCCTGAAACCTATAAAAATGGCCAATTTCTCTGAGGGGAAATTTATGAACATACGATTCCTTGGTTTATGTGTTTCAATTGTGGGTTATGTTGCTTTGCCCTTTTTCACAGTACATGCTGAACCCTTAGGGTTGCCGCCAGTGCCCATCCCGGCGGGAAATCCACAAACTCCGGAGAAAATAAAACTCGGGGAAAAGCTGTTTAATGACCAGCGATTTAGTTCTACCGGAACGATCAGTTGTGCCACCTGTCACGAAGTTTCAAAAGCTTTTACCGATAGTCCATTACGTACATCAGAAGGTATAGGTAAACTAACTGGTACTCGCAATGCCCCTACCGTGGTTAACGCCGCCTATATGAGCACGTTATTCTGGGATGGCCGTTCACGCGATCTGGAAGACCAGGCGAAGAACCCATTCCTGAACCCTATAGAGATGGGGCTTGAGGATCATGAGCCTATCCTTAAAATCGTACGTACCGACCCCCAATACCGGGATTCTTTCAAGGCAGTATTCAATAAGAGCGATGAGCAAATTACCATCAAGGAAGTAACGCAAGCTATCGCTAGTTTTGAGCGTACTATTATCTCGGGCGACTCCCCATTTGATCGTTGGCGATACGGCAATGACAAGACCGCCATGAGTCCGTCGCAGATTCGCGGCTTCGAGGTGTTCGTAGGTCAAGGACGCTGCGTATCCTGCCATGTCGTGGAGCAAACACAAGCATTGTTTACTGACAACCGCTTCCATAACATTGGTGTCGGTATCAATTCTGTACAAAAGGATGTGCCACGCCTAGCAGGCGAATTTCTCAAGGCCAAGGCACAAGGTACAAAGGTAGACGTTGCGGTGCTAACTGACAAGAAAGTTTCTGAGTTAGGGCGGTTCGCAGTAACTGATGAATTCGATGAGATGGGTGCCTTCAAAACATCCACTCTGCGTAACATAGCTGCAACGGCGCCATATATGCATGATGGCAGCATTAAAACGCTCAAAGATGTGGTGATTCACTACGACAACGGCGGCATTACTAAGAAAACCGACCGCGTAAATGATTTTCTGAGTGGCGGCATACGCCCCTTGGATTTGAGCAAGAAACAGATTTCTGACTTAGTTGCGTTCATGGAAGCGCTAACTAGTCCCGAGCATGTTAAAGCAGCAAAAAAGGCCAAAAAGAGCAAAAAATAAGGAGGAATTAATCATGACTAAATCTCTTACGCGCCGTAATTTTATTAAAGGTGCCGGTGCATTGACGGCGATTGCTACCGTGCCAATCAGCATGGTAGAACTGGTATTTGCTGATTCCTCCCTGAACTTTACTTTTGCCCATATCTCCGACTCCCACATTCAGCAGATCAAGGGTACAAAGTTTGTCCGCAATTGGGACCGTGGGTTGATCCGTGCCGTGGCCGAAACCAATCTGCTCAACCCTAAACCCGACTTCGTTATTTACGGTGGAGACCTTGCGCAACTTGGCGGTAAGGCAGAGCTTGATCGTGGAGCCGAGATTATGTCTGCGCTGAACTACAAAATTTACTACTCCATGGGTGAGCACGATTACTATGAAGACCTGGGCGAGTACTGGTCCAAACTGTTCGGCAAGCATTACTATAGCTTCGATCACAAAGGTGTTCACTTCGTGGTGCTTAACAGCATCTTGACTTACGATGAGTGGACTTATGACCGTTGGCCAACAGGCAAACGACGCATGCTGGAAATGGCTATGATCGACAATCCGAACGGTTCACCGTTCATGGTGGGGAAAAAACAACGTGACTGGCTACGTCAGGATTTGGCAAATATAAATAAGAGTACACCGTTGGTAGTGATCTCCCATTCACCATTACAGAAAATCTGGAGGGGCTGGAATTTTTGGACTGAAGATGCCGAAGAGGTGCAAGCCCTGCTCAAGCCGTTCAAGAAAACCACGGTGATTTACGGACATGTACACCAGATTCAGTATAATCAAATCGGTAATATCAGCTTTCATGCTGTAATGGCAACAGCGTGGCCTTGGCCATATCCCGCGACTTACTCTCAGGCTGAACAGTATTTACCCAAGATAACTGTTCCAATGAACCGGGCGGATGCATTTCACGAACGTGATGGAACCGGCTGGCAGTTCGTCAATATGACCAACGGTAACATCGACTTGCACTACACACTATATGATAACGACAGAAGGATTGTCGCATTCAATACAATAACCGGCCAACCTGAAGACATGGGCTATCAAGCGGAAAACAAACGTATTCCACCGCAGAGCCATTATTAGACTAAACAAAAACTGACTGGAGATGAATATGAAACGCATAAAACGACAACGGTTGGGAGCGATCATGTTGGTCATTGTTATGCTGCCCTGCTGGGTAATACCAGCTATGGCTGATGAATTCACCCAAGAAGACCTTACGCGCTGGGGTAGTGAATACATGACTGTCGTTAAGCAAGGGCGCAAGGTTTTCACCGATGGCAAGCTTGGCACTAATGGTGTCTCCTGTGGGCAGTGCCACCCCAATGCCTCCAACACACACCCGGAAACCTACCCCAAATTCCAGAAACAATTAGGAGAAGTAGTAGCAATATGGGAGATGATCAACTGGTGCATACGTAACCCACTTGAGGGCAAAGACCTAGCAGCGGACGATCCCCGTATGACAGCCCTTCAGACCTATATCTCTCATGAACGCCGTGGAGTAAAACTTGAGCCTGGCAAACACTAAAAAGTTAAAATGTCCCTTCCTTTATCGGAGCATGTAAGGGAAGGACGTAGTCTAGCCGTAGGTTATCAGCTTCAGGAAAAGCATATCGCACTCGAATTAACCAAGAAAATTCGGGCAGACCGCCAAAATCTTCTTTCAGAATTTGGTAGTAAATCTCAGGAAGAGACTACGGCAACGTAGCTCAGTTCCCGTGACCTATTTGTTGGTAATTGTTATTCATACGAACGTCCGCTTTTGGCACAAAGCAGACATTCACAAATGACTTTTTTCGACCCTATGCAGTATTACTTTACGCCGGACTTAAACACAAATTCATCGCGTGTCATAATTCGAGTGTTAAACGTCTTCTCAAGCGAAGAAAAGAAGTTTGGTACGACAGGCAAACGAAAAGTTTCTTACTCGAAGTTTTCGTCTGTCGTGATTGGGTTTATTGGAGTACTCTGCACCAAACTTAGCTTTGTTCTCTTTGAGGAAGCATCATGGATAACTGTCCTTCTTTGTTTCGCATACGTCCAGTTGCTATGGTTTGACCAAGCCAAGTAGTGAA
>JAZGCR010000134.1:0-2173 GCA_036477105.1 Nitrosomonadaceae bacterium
GCGATACTGCTGTTCTTGACTTCGACAAAGTTGCCGACATGGACCTTGCTGGCAAGTCTCGTTCCTGGACGTATGCGGGCAAATGGTCCAATGCGACAGTTTTTTCCAATATCAGCGTTTTCGATCAGACTAAATGGAAAAATTGTCGTATCTGTTTCAACTTTCACATTTTTTAATATGCTGTGAGCACCTACTCTCACGCCGTCACCTAGCTTCACCAAACCCTTGAAAATACAGTTAATGTCTATTTCCACATCTTTGCCACAATCAAGTTGCCCGCGAATATCGATACGCGAAGGATCGGCCAAGGTCACACCTTGCTCGAGCAATTTATTTGCAAATTCATTTTGGTGAATTCGCTCGAGCTCTACTAATTGTAACTTACTATTGACGCCCAACACCTCCCAGGTGTGGCATGGATGCGCCGCCTCAATCTTGACACCCACCGTGGCCGCCATCGCTACAATGTCGGTGAGGTAGTACTCTTTTTGTGCGTTTTTGTTTTCTAGCCTAGGCAACCAGTCATGCAAACGTGCATTAGGAACCGCCATGATGCCAGTGTTAATTTCGTGGATTTGCCGCTGAATTATGCTAGCGTCTTTTTCTTCGACAATAGCAGAAACCATACCCGTTTCAATATCACGAATGATTCTGCCATAACCGGACGGTTCGTTTAGTTCCACAGTCAACAAAGCTAAGTTTTCTGCCGAGGCAGCTGTTATTAGCTTCTCTAGGGTTTCAACTCTGGTCAGCGGCACATCACCATATAACACCAGCGTCACACCTTTTTCGTCTAAATGCGGCAGGGATTGCATCAGCGCGTGGCCAGTACCCAATTGTGGTTCCTGTTTTACCCAAATAAGTTCATTGTCGGCTATCACTTTCAGAACAATTTCGTTGCCATGACCATATACCACACAAATTTTTTGCGGTAATAATGCATGAGCCGTATCAAGCACATGGGAAAGCAAGGGCTTTCCTGCTAGCAAGTGCAAAACCTTGGGCAAAGCCGAGTACATACGCTTTCCAAGTCCAGCAGCTAGAATGACGATATTCAGTTTTTGCACGACAATAATGGGTAAACGACCATTCGTAAGAAGTGTTTCAATATGGTATTCATCAAGCGATAACTTGATTACAATCTAATTAATCGGATGGGATGGTATAAAGTTTAACTTCAATTACTGCTTTTTGCAGAAATTATCGTGAAAAAATAAAAAGGCGGCAGAAGCCGCCTTTTTTCGGATCCCAAATAAAACTCAGAGCGCACGTTTTCTCATTTTTTTAATCGCTGCTATCTGCGCAACAGATTCTGCCAATTCAGCCTGGGCACGAGCGTAATCCATCGTAGAGGAGCGATCTTTCATAGCCTCCTCTGCACGTGCTTTAGCTTCGAGGGCTTTAGCCTCGTCGAGATCAGCGCCGCGCACGGCAGTGTCAGCAAGAATAGTTACCACACTGGGCTGAACTTCCAGCATTCCACCAGAAACATAAATCAACTCTTCCTCAGACTGATCGGGTACCTTAATCCTTACTGATCCAGGCTTTATTCTTGTAATCAATGGCGCATGACGGGGATAAATGCCCACTTCACCCATTTGCGCCGGTACAATAACAACCTCCGCAATCCCGGAAAAAACAGCCTGCTCAGCACTTACCACGTCTACATGTATTGTCATTACCATAGCCTGCTCTACTTTTACTGAATCGTCTTGGCCTTTTCAACTGCCTCTTCTATCCCACCGACCATGTAGAAGGCTTGCTCTGGTAGGTGATCATAATCGCCACTAACGATGCCCTTGAAACCTTTGATAGTTTCTTTCAGCGATACGTATTTTCCAGGCGAACCGGTGAACACCTCCGCCACGTTAAACGGCTGCGATAGGAAACGTTGAGTCTTTCGCGCTCTCGCTACTGCTAGTTTGTCATCGGGAGAAAGTTCGTCCATCCCCAAAATTGCAATGATGTCACGCAATTCCTTGTAACGCTGCAATGTCTGCTGCACATCGCGTGCAGTATTGTAGTGGTCTTCGCCAACCACCAAAGGATCAAGCTGACGTGATGTAGAATCAAGCGGATCCACTGCTGGATATATTCCTAGCGAAGCAATGTCGCGCGATAGCACCACGGTTGCATCTAAGTGGCCAAAGGTGGTTGCAGGCGAGGGATCAGT
>JAZGCR010000135.1:0-6687 GCA_036477105.1 Nitrosomonadaceae bacterium
CGAACGGAACTGCAGTGAATTCCGACGACCTCATCGGTCGGAAGCTGGCATTGATTTTCTTCAAGTTCGACTGTCCTCATTGTCAGCGAGAGCTTCAAAACCTCGAAACGCTATCGAAGTCACACGACGCGCTGGGCCTGCAATTTCTTGCCATCCCCCTCCACGATGCACGCACGACAGAAGAGTACCTGCAGCACAGCCGTCTGGCAATTCCAACAATGGTCTCTTCCGACATGAATTTTGAACAAGAGTTCGGGGTAGCGATGGTTCCGGCGATCTACCTCTATGATGAGAATGGCCTGCTGGTTGGATTTCGCTTCGGTGAACGCTCAATGATGGCGGATCAGAAGCTGATCCAAGACTTTGTCGGCGAATCCTTCCCGTCAAACAAATTAGGAGCGAACAAGTGTCCTATCGGCGCAAGCTTCAGTCCTTGATGGGCCTCTCTGTGGTTCTGATTATTCCGCCATTAATACTGGTAGGTATGAGTTACGTGGCCAGCGATCCAGACTTTCCTCAGAAGTTTACAGCGTCGATAAGGGGAGCCGAATTCTTGGGACAGGATGGAGTTGTTTTCCAGGATAAGCGCAGCAATTGTGGTCCGGCGGCACTCAAGATGGTTTTCGACTATGATGAACTTCCCTTCTGGGAAATGTCATTTTCATAGGAGGAGGCGAGCTTTCTAGAGCGCTAGAAATAGCAGAAGGCACTCCTAAGCTGGCGAGTTAAACGCTATCTACTACCAAATTTTTCACTACTGAATTCCTGGCATCCTGAGCGATTGGTTGTATCGGTCTTTGTGAACACTAAAGGCTCAGGTACGTCTCGGGGGACAACGCAACCAAAGATAGTGGAGAGAGTTGTCCCTGAGGAGAAGGAATGTCCTCGATATTGTTGATAGCAGACCCAAGGGCCAAATGGATCTGATGTGAGATCAATAACCTTCTCCAGAGGAGTATAAGTAGCTGTCAACGGAAGCAGGAGAAATGTTCTGTGAGAAAAAAAGATGACAACGTAATCAAATCTTTAGCAAGCGAGTTCGAGACTTTTGTTTCTGTTCTAGCTGCACCATCAGAAGTTTTCGGGTCTTTGCGGGAAAAGCCTCACTGGAGAGTTCCATTGACAGTGAACCTACTGCTGTACATGATTGCCGCAATCTTGATGATCGAAGCGTACCGGCATATGTTTATGAACATTTCTAACGCAATTTTTGGTGAGACCACCGCACCTACGATGGTGAGGATGTTCATGCGAGTGCCGCTCTTGTTCGTATTGACTAGCGAGGGCTTTGCCATTCCACTACGATGGTTTGTATTTAGCATGATTCTCTTCGCATCCAATGTCAGGAGTGTTAAGTCAATCTCCTTCAGAGACGTTTTTCTTTGTGTTCTTTTTGCCGAGGTCATTTTATCCCTCATGAGGTTAGTAAATGTATTGTTGCTATACGTAGTCGGTTTAGAAACTATTTCCACACACACTGATTTGTTTGTCATCCCAGGTGTACAGCTGATTCTTACTGAAACGCGTGAAGATTATTCTCTATTTGCGTTAGCTAGCAGCTATAACATCTTCTCAGTTTGGTATATCGTTACACTAGGATTGGGTTTCGCTTTTATGTTTGGTGTATCAAGACTTAGAGCGTTATTTTGGTCGTTTGCGTGCTGGAATACTTGGATTGGGCTTACAATCTTGAGACCATATGTTGAGAAGTTGATTATGAGACCGTTAACCCAATAACATGGTTGCCTTTTGGCCACCTCAGGGTGACCATTTACAATCAACAGCGGAGGTGGCAAGACCAATTTAATTTAGGAGGTTAACATGAAAAGCTGGCATGTTCTTTTGTGGTCGATGATCGTAGTTTTGCTTCTTCTGCCGCCACTGGCCGACAACGCGGAAGCCGAGCAATTTTATTGCGATGTCGCGTTATGGGACTGTTTCGGCAAATGCGAGGGCTATTTTGGTTGGTACTCGATCTTTGAAGCCGCTTGCGACGGTGGTTGTGCAATCGGATATCAAGATTGCATTGGTGCGTAGCAAGAATCTTCTGGGAGTGGTCCAACTGGTTGCAGGTGCTGACTGCGGCAGTGCTATTTGAGACGCACTGCCGCAGGAGCTTTTTCACAATACTACCGATTTGTTTTGGGGAGAAAAATACTTTTGGTATAATAATAATATGAAAATACCATTGCTCTTTTTTTGTTCAATGGTCACCTTGGCGACGCTTTCCATATCGGTGAGAATGGCGCGAGCCCAGAGCGAATTAGGCTTCAAGAAAGTGCTATCTGTGGGAGTAGATGCTGAAGCAGCAATAGTACAAGTGGGAGGCGTGGCTGAGGATTCGCTCGGTTACATCCATGTAACTGATCAGGTTGATTGTTCGGTAAAGAAATTTGACAAGTATGGCAAATACCTTGGGAAAGCGGGACGATACGGAAGGGGGGAGGGAGAGTTTCAGGGACCGCGCAAGATATCGATTCATGACGGCCTACTTGCAATATCTGATTCACCGACCGCGGTAGTTCATATCTTTGGGACTGATCATACGTACAGACATTCGCTGACTATGCCATCTGCTGTAGGTGATGTTGCTTTTGACAAAAGAGGCCGACTTTATGTCGCTTGTTATACGGACTACCTGGAGAATCTGTTGATTTTGTATGATCTCGAAGGCCAGATTGTTAATCGCGTCGCATGCAAAGCTGCACGTGGTGATATGTTCTTTGATGCAGTTTCAATATCGGTCACTCCAGAAAACAACTTGGTGGTTGTTTACCGACATTTCAACGTAATAGAACTATATAGCCCCGAAGGTGAATTTGCGAAGAGCTTTTCCGTTACAAGTCTTCCTCTACAGTCCAAAGCGAAGAAACTACCCAATGGAAGATCAGTGCCTGCCGATGTCTTGTTAGCTGATGTTGGAGTCGATGGCATAGGCAGGATCTACATCCTTGGCGGTGCATATTCGCCTACCCCTTATCGTGATGTCTACATTTTTGATCAGAAGGGAAATTTGCTAAATACGCTAACACTACCGGAAGTATCTGGTGTTTTGGTTTTAAGCAATAGAGGAAATCTGTTTACTCGGGAGAAGCAGCGCACAATCGTGTCCAAGTATGAGATTATCGGAAAAATCGAGTAATACAAATGAGGATGAGGGGCCGAAAACGTCCTACTTAGTCAGCTATTATAAGACGGTTCGAGTCGGTCTCGGGTTGTTCTTTCTAGCGACAGGCATAGCGAAGATCCCAGACTATTCAGCGTTTTCCGACTCTCTATCAGCGCTCCTAGCTCTAGGAGAGGCATCTGCTTTGTTTGTTGCTCTTATGGTTGTACTATTTGAGTCTGCCGCTGGGTTGAGCTTACTTCTCAACTTTCATGTAAGAAAATCACTAGTCAGTCTCTTTGTATTCCTTTTGATTTCAGTGTCGGCTTTGTACGTTGGTCTGCAAAGAGGCATAGATGTAACGTGCAGATGTTTTGGCTATATTGGAATTTCTTTTTCATTAAGAAATCAAATTTTCTTTGATCTAGCTTTACTGGTTTTAATTGTTGGTTCTCTTGCTAGTGTATTGAGATCGCCGCTTCCTAGAGGCAATTCGAGACGAAAGAACAATCTGCTGATCGCTACTTTGTCCGTGGTTTTATGTGTTTGCTTTTTGTCAGTGGTTGTGATAGATTCTTTGAGACGACCAGCAGCTGGGTTGCACCCACATATCGACTTACACAGAATTTTGGCAGCGGATACGACTCATCTCGTGTTCGAGAGGATCCATAGATTCGCACTAATCTTTCTCGATTTTGTTGACTTTAATTGTGGGATTTGTCTTCAAGACATCAATAGGTTTATTGACAACCTAGGCGATTTGGAAGCGCAAAAAATACTTAAGCGTAAGGTCTTAGTTCTGGTCCGCAGGAACGAAAAGGAAATCACGTTCCAAGAAAGAATCGTTAATGGATGGAGGGAATCACACAGGATTAGCTTTCCGGTGACTTTGATTTCACAGGATGTCTTTGAAGACTCCCAAATCAGCAAGACTTCAGTAGTGTTGTTAGGCCTTGGTGGTGAGATAGAATTTATTTCTGAATTTCCTCTTGGGAGGGAAAAACATGGTCAAGTTATGAGGATGCTATCGTCCATTTCCAATTAGGTAATTAGTATTTTAAATTCTTTTGAGGTTCGGGCGTGAAAGTCATTTTGTCGGATCCGCAAGGTTTTAACGGAATGAGGCTATTGGCGTTGCTAATTTTGTTTGTGGTGCTCTTCTTTTACAACATAGTTAGTAATTTGACGGGGTCTTTTTGGATAACATTGGGTGTAGTAGTGGTGAACGTTGGCGCAGTTATAATAGGTTACGAATTGTTATATGCTTTAATACGTTTTATAGCAAGAAAAGTCCGGAGAAAAGACGTATCGACTTGAGAAAATTCTCATCTTCTCAATCGCGACTCGTGAGAATTGGGATCTTGAAACACATCCTTGAGTTCTTCGAAATAAGCAAAACCTTCTCGTGCGGTCGTTTTCGGTCCAAGCTCATCCACGCCCTGAAAAACGTTTCACTTGCAGTTGCCGAAAATGAAATCTTCTGTTTAATTGGTCCAAATGGGGCTGGAAAAACGACGTTAATAAGATTGTTGCTGGGCTTTACACACCCGACCTCAGGTCGATCGGAGCTTTTTGGAAGACGTAATTCAGACCGTTTTTCTAAGAGCCTTTTGGGCTATATGCCAGAGAATGCACGATATCCTTTACGCCTGACAGTGGGACAATTTCTAAGCTATTGGGGTAAATTCAGCGGAATACCATCTCGAGAACTCGCGAATAAAGTTGGTGACCTACTTGAATTTGTTAGTCTGAAAGACCGCGTTAAGTCACAAATACGAGAATTATCGAAGGGTATGCAAGCACGCCTTGGGTTAGCTCAAGCCCTGATTAATGACCCCAAGTTGTTGATACTTGATGAGCCTAATGACAGCTTGGATCCACTCGGACGGATCGAGTTTCGAGACTTGTTAAAGCAGTTGAAAGCCTCTGGGAAAACGGTTTTCATGAATTCACATCTTCTGTCAGAGGTAGAGCGGATTTCAGATCGAGTGGGCGTTTTGAATTCAGGCGAGCTTCTGAAGGTTGAACATACGCGAAATGTACTAAGAGCAAGCGAAGAATACGAAGTCATGTTCACATGTTCTTCTGAAACTTCTATTTCAGAGTTAAAGCATTCATTTAACGTGAGAGATGATGGTGAGATATACTCGATTGTGGTCCGCAACAGTCAAGAGCTAGAGAAGTTGATGAAGGAGCTTTCAGACAAGGAAATTCTAATCCGCAGTGTAAACCAGCGGAAACAGTCGATAGAGGAATTCTTCTTGTCTCTGACAAAGGCCTAGACATGAATGTTCGAACGTTGTCCATCTACACAATGTTTGAAACCCTGCTGCAGCCTATGTTCAAGGCTTATTTCGGCATTACTGGCCTACTATTTATTTTCCTAGCGTTGACTCCACGTTTGCCGCAGTTCAAAACTGTCACTGAGATCGCATATTTATTTTTTCTGCTTTACTTTGTAGTTGGAACCGCCAGCATAATAATCGACAGGGTGGAACGCGGATCCATTGAATTATTTCTCTCTAAGCCTTTTTCCAGAACAGACATTATTGTGGCTACTCTCTTAGGTGTTATTGGTTTAGTTTCACTGTTTTCTATCTTTCTTGTTCTTGGTTTGTGGTTCATCTGGGGTCTTCGTGTGGGTGTTTGGAGTGGTTCAATTCTCTCTTATATTGGATCGCTTATTTTCGGATTTGGAACTCTCTACTGCTTTGTTCTTTTATCTGGTATTATTATACGCAATCTAGCTGCCATTGTTTTCATCTGGTGTGGTTATGTTTTGTTCGGATCGTTGGCCCTAGAGTTACGCTCTACGATGCTCTACCCGAATATAGAGAGTGACATGATTAAGGGCGCACTCGACGTCCTCTATTACCTTCTCCCGCAACCTTTCGCTATTCGCACATCATTCAACTCACTATTTAGAGGTGGGTCTCCCAGTTTCTTGCCAGTAGTCACTTCCTGCCTTACTGCATCCCTCGCTTTACTAGCTGCCATTTTTGTGCTTGAACGTAAAGACCTGTGAGTAGCCTTACAAAACTGATTACAGGTCTAACACTAGTTTCAACAGTTATGAAGTGAACCATATATCTACATCAATTCGTATCAGAGGCTAAGGAGCATCACCCACTTCAAATAGTGTCAATTCCTTCGTCTGCACTCAATCCGTTGCCTACGCCCGAGGACGATCTGCACCGATCCCTAGGTTGCCAGCAGCGGAAAGATTTGCACAGTTTCGCCTCTCTCTCCGCTTCTCTGCGTGGGCTAATGCATCTTCCCGGACATCCAGAGCTTTCCCTCAAGCAGGGGAACAAGCTCCGACCAACACGGTCAGAGTTATTGACAATGCCAGCCTGTGGTGTGCACACCACTTCGTGAGCCTTCGGTAGCATTCAGACCGTCCCGATTTCCTACAGGAAGAGAGAGCGCGGTGCTTACACCACAAAGATACACTTACAGCCTCCAAACGCTCCCGAGCCATGTGAACAAAATCAGTATCATCAGATACGCGATCAACGTCAAGTCTTACAACTGCATTCATCGTCGCCATTGGGATCAACCTGATTCGAGGCAACATTGTC
>JAZGCR010000136.1:0-2591 GCA_036477105.1 Nitrosomonadaceae bacterium
GCTCACCATGATCCAGATAACGCCACTCATCAAACAAATTCTGACCAAAACCAGAGCGATTAATTGACTTCAAAAACTGCTTGGGAATAATGGCGTCTGTGTCGACATTGGAACGGTCTAAGGGTGCAACCAACCCTTTGCAGTTGCGAAATTTTTCCACTAACTAGTTTACTACTTTCATTTATGTGACTCGCTACCTTTATGAAAATACTTAACAATCCACTAAATTGGATTGCATGTTGGGAATAGGAAAGTGGCCATAAGCAAGTAATTGTAAACAACACTTTCCATATCATTCCACTCTCAGAATAATGAAGAATCTTCTTTGCAGCCTAATGTATTTTCCGTACATCTACAAAATGCCCAGCTACTGCTGCTGCGGCAGCCATCGCTGGACTTACCAAGTGTGTGCGTCCTCCTGGCCCCTGTCGTCCCTCAAAATTACGATTAGACGTTGAAGCGCAACGTTCTCCCCGCGAAAGGCGGTCATCATTCATCGCAAGACACATTGAACAGCCTGGTTCACGCCATTCAAATCCTGCATTACGGAATATCTTGTCGAGCCCTTCCTCCTCCGCTTGAAGCTTCACCAGGCCAGAGCCCGGAACGACCATTGCAAGTTTAATATTCGTTGCAATATGTCTGTCTTTTACTACTTCTGCTGCCGCTCGCAAGTCTTCAATACGTGAATTAGTACAGGAACCAATAAAAATCTTGTCTAGGTAAATCTCGCTGATCAATGTATTGGGTTCAAGTCCCATATATTTTAGAGCACGCTCCATATCATTACGCCTCACTGAATCAGTAATCTGCAATGGATCGGGAACTCTGCCATCTACCGTTGTAACCATTTCAGGAGAAGTCCCCCAAGTCACTTGCGGTTTAATTTGTGCTGCATCCAGCTTCACTACTTGATTAAATTTTACTCCCTCATCACTTCTCAGGGTGCGCCAATAAACGATCGCTTTTTCCCATGAAGTCCCTTTTGGTGCAAAAGGTCGTCCACGGATATATTCGATAGTGATATCGTCCACCGCGATCATGCCGGCGCGCGCGCCTGCTTCGATAGTCATATTGCAAAGTGTCATCCGACCTTCCATGGAAAGTGCGCGGATGGTGCTGCCAGAAAATTCAATGACATAGCCGGTACCACCTGCTGTGCCAATTTTCCCGATGATAGCTAGTGCAATATCCTTGGCAGTAACGCCATGGCCGAGCGTACCATCGACCAAAATCTGCATCTCCTTTGCTTTTTTTATCGACAAACATTGAGTCGCAAGTACATGCTCTACTTCAGATGTACCGATTCCAAAAGCAAGACAGGCAAATGCACCATGTGTACTGGTATGTGAGTCACCACACACTACTGTCATGCCTGGTAGTGTTGCACCTTGCTCTGGGCCAATTATATGAACGATTCCCTGGCGTAGATCATTCATCTTGAATTCAGTGATACCTAGTTCCTCGCAATTTCGATCAAGGGTTTCAACTTGTAATCGCGATATCGGGTCACTAATTCTATTAGTACGTTCAGTAGTAGGCACATTGTGGTCAGCTACTGCAAGAACTGAATCTAGGCGCCAAGGTTTGCGCCCAGCAATCCTTAGTCCTTCAAATGCTTGCGGGCTAGTAACTTCATGCACCAGATGGCGGTCAATATAAAGCAATACAGTATCGCCGTATCCTTCTTGTACCACGTGACTTTTCCAAAGTTTGTCGTATAAAGTTTGCATCGCAACAAAATCCTAATGAACGTGAAATTATCCCATAATGTAACTGTAAGAAATAGATAACATACACTTTTCTTTCCTCATTCACTACTAGATACTCACTTTCCGAACTATTAATCCCAAACCCAGCAGTGCAGCTGCTGCACTCATACTAAATGTAAGACCCGGTCCTAACCACTCCCAGGCATAACCGCTGAATACACTGCCTAATGTACCTCCAATACCGAATGTGATACTTGTATAGAGCGCCTGCCCTTTTGTTTGATGACGTCCACGAAAAAAATGATGTACCACCATCATTGCAGCAACATGGTGAGCACCATACGTTGCTGCATGAAGAATTTGTGCCAGCAACACGACTATTGGCCATTCCACTCCCCAACCAATCATTAGAAACCGTGCTACTGCACAACTAAAACTGAAAGCAAGAACCTGCTTTAGACTGAATCGGCGCAGCACTCTAGACATTAAGAAAAACACACCAATTTCGCATATCACACCAACCGCCCAAAGCCAGCCGATGACGCCCTTACTGTATCCATGTTCTACTAAATAGATCGAATAAAATGTGTAGTAGGGGCCATGAGCAAAAGCCATTAACAAACAGGCGGAGAAAAAAGCTAAGACTCCTGGCTGTTTAAATATCTGTAGCACGGAAAGTGTATCGGTAGAATGAGATGCTATTTCGGCCTCTGGAATCCGCCAGGAAAAAATTACGATGCCTAGTTTAAATCCTAACACCACCCACAATAACAACACGATTTCCGTAGCATCTAATAAATAACCGATGCCTATCACCGCAAGAACAAACCCTAATGAACCCCATGAACGAATACTCCCATATCTGGCCGTGCTTTCACC
>JAZGCR010000137.1:0-3640 GCA_036477105.1 Nitrosomonadaceae bacterium
TCTTATTACTCATAGCATAGCTAGAATTGTTGTTGGCAGGAATATGTGTCGATATGAATCTTGTCGTAGAAATTAAATAGTGAGGAAAACAATGACTGATGAGCAAATGAGAAAGTATATTTCTATCCAAGTAATAAGATCACGTTTAAGTCTGTTTTCAAGAAGCACCTGCAGTACTATCGCTGCAATTTTTATTTTATGTGTCTACATGATTATGATCGTACCGACTGTTCTTGCGCAGGATGTACCGCCACCAACTTCTCAACAGGCGACCACATTGTCTTCAGCTGACTCCAATGAAACCAGTGCCGCTGACCTCGGTATGGAAGTGGCATCGGGCGTAGCAACATTTGTGTACTTCCCATTCAAAGCCGTATTTGCTCTTGGAGGTGGGATCGTGGGCGGTCTTACATATGCATTTACGGGTGGCGACGAGGAGGCTGCCAAGAGCGTATGGCAAACCAGCATGGAAGGCACCTATAACATTACCCCGAAAAACTTGACCGGCGAGGAACCTGTGCATTTCTTCGGTCCTACGCAGAACGATGGTATTTCATCCACCCCAGACCAGTAGGAATGAGGTTGTTCATACACGAATTTTTTGTTTTAGCAGTTATAGAATGCTGAGGCATGATTAATACTAGGATGGCATCAATCCACATTCCAAGCAGATGCTAAAACTAGTATCGTGATGTAGTCAACTTAATAACACCACCGTTAGTAGTGTGATACTTTCAAGCTAAAGAATATAGATTACATGATGTTCATTTTATTGTGAGGGAAGCCTAGAAATAAACAGACCCTCTGTTTTGATCCAAAAAATTTCTTCTATTGCTTGTGTTGGCGTTATATCTACCCTTCTATTTTTTGATTTGCATCATCGCCCCATGCGACAAAACCTTTTATTGCGTTCAGGATTCAATACTCTAGGAAACGCATGTGTGAGATCTGTAACTAGTTGGTGGGGGGTTATTCACTTTGGTGCCGTTGCCTTGGTTATGGCTTTGTCGCCCTCGATTTACGATCGGGAAAATCGTACCATTATCGCTAAAAATATCTACACGAGTACTTGGCAAGTGTTGCTATGGTTCACGTCGTTGTGTGCACTTATCAGCCTAGTACTAGTACGAATCATTGTTGTAACTGCCCTAAGTTACGGTCTATCTCAATATGCGCTGGAAGTGGTGGTACAAGTACTGGTTCTTGAGTTAATTCCACTGGGAGCCGCTCTTTTTGTGGTGCTGCGCTCAAATATGGAGATCAGTTCAACACCTATAGGCAGCTCTATGCGTACCGATATTGTTCCACGCGTGATTGCTATCGCATTCTCGGTGGTGACGCTGGCCGCAGTGAGCAGTTTAGTAGCGTTGGCGATGGCTTACGTAGTTGTTTACGGTTTTTCACCTTGGGGCTTTGCTGAGTACACGCGCATGGTTGGGCGTGTATTCGATCCGGGTGTCACTGTTGCCTTTGTCCTAAAAACAGTATTATTTAGTCTAGCAGTTGCTGTGATCCCAATTGCTTCGGCACTACAAGCAAGACATGATGCTGTTGGAGAATTGAGCTCTGTGCCGCGAGGTACGGTGCGGTTGTTTTTAGCTCTGGTACTTATCGAAGGTGCATCTTTGGCAATTAAGTTTATTTAAAGCGGATAAATCAAAAAGTATGCAATCTGAATTCGAATCTCAGTCAATATCCCAGCAGCCTTCAGCGCCGCCCCCAAATATTGAGTTTAAGGCCTTGGCTCTAGTGGTTTTTATGGTGGCGCTAGTGGGCGCTTCACTTGCGTATGTGATGTATGCACGCGGAGTGTTTGAAAGCACTCAGCAAGTGATATTGATTGCGGATGATTCCGAGGGCGTGATTGTTGGCATGGACTTGACGTTTTCAGGTTTTCCGATGGGGCGTGTGCGTCGCATTGAGCTTTCAGATGATGGAAAAGCTCGCATTGTGGTTGACGTGGCACGCAAGGATGCTAAATGGATCCGTACCAGCAGCGTTTTTACCATGGAACGTGGGATGGTGGGCGATACTCGTTTGCGTGTATTTACCGGTGTGTTGACAGATCCACCACTGCCCGATGGCGCTGTACGAACAGTCTTGCTTGGTGATGCCACTGCGGAAATTCCACATCTCGTGGACACCATGCGTTCGTTGCTTGAGAACCTAGAGAATATGACTAAGTCGAATTCCAGCCTGAGAGCGAGTCTGGACAACGTACAGGCCGTCACACAAAACCTAAAAGGTCCGTATGGTGGGCTTGGAGTTGTATTAGGTAGCGAGGTTAATGCGAAAAAAATTATCACAGCGCTAGATCGCGTCAATACCTTGTTAGCTAAAACTGATACACGAATTTTTGGTGTTGATGGAGTGATGGATGAGTCACAGGCTGGCATTACTCAGGTAAATGCAATTCTGGGTGACGTACGGACAAGTCTTAAGAAAGTAGACGTCGTACTTACCCAAGCACAGGCCATTGGTTCCAATGCTCAGGTAGCCACCGCCGACCTAGGTGTTTTAAGGGAACAAGTGGAGATGAGTTTACGTAAGGTGCAACACTTAGTGAACGAAATAAACCGTAAGTGGCCCCTAGCTCGTGATACAGAGCTTAAATTACCATGAGAATGCTATTGGCTATAGTGATACTCTGGCTCGTCGGGTGCGCAGGTGGGGACGTACCACCTGACTGGCAACTGAACGCGCATGGTGCACTTAGAGACTCGGTCACAGCTTACCTAGTGGGAAACTCCAAGCTTGCTGACATGGAATTTGCCCGAGCACGTGCAGAGATTGCCAGTACAGGGCGTGTAGACTTGCTTGCACGCACTGAACTAGTGCGCTGCGCAGCTCATGTGGCTAGCCTAGAGTTCAATGAATGTGGGTCATATCAGATACTTGCCGAAGACGCTTCTGACTCAGAACGAGTTTATGCTGAGTACCTTGCAGGCCGCTGGGCAGGTTTGAATACGGCACTGCTGCCTGCACAACATCGGGGGGTGGTTGCTGGTGCGGATGGGGCACTTGGTGCTATTAAGGATCCGCTATCGCGTCTAGTTGCTGCTGGTGTGTTATTCCAGATAGGTCGTTTGACACCCAATGCTGTCACCATTGCTACTCAGACTGCCTCTGACCAAGGTTGGCGTCGCCCGCTTCTCGCATGGTTGGGTGTTGCAGTCCGTAGTGCAGAACAATTGGGTAACAAAGATGAAGCCTTGCGTATTCAGCGACGTATTGATCTAGTCTCACAGGTTGATTGGGAACCTAGCCGTTAATCCCTCTTGTTGTATAGCATTGGGATTAATGTATATGGCCCACTGTTTGCTGAAAGAAATAGCAGAGCGAGCACATATTAGCTAGAACAAAATAGTGATGGTTTCATAACTATGCTCTACCAACTTAGCTGCTAGACTTTTGTTTTCAGGAGAAAATTTGACTTGACTTTTTGCAGTAAATTTGGCTTGATTTTATGCAGTAATCCACATTTGTTACGACAATTGCATAATCCTACCGGGCAAACCCGCATGAATCCTGATTGTGTAAATAACTATTTGTTTTACATGTAAAAAAGTTAAAGTTCAAAAATTAATCTAACTAGGAAATATCCTTATGAAAGGGTGGCTTAACGAGTATAAATTCAAAT
>JAZGCR010000138.1:0-8358 GCA_036477105.1 Nitrosomonadaceae bacterium
ATGAAGGAATATGAAGTTGAGGCGGAACTTTTGCACGAATTTCGTAGTCATGGCGCAGAAGCACCTGCTTACACACCTATCGTTGCAGGTGGTGCCAATGCTTGCGTGTTACATTATGTTGGGAACAACATGGAACTAAAATCTGGTGATTTATTGCTGATCGATGCGGGCTGTGAGTTACACGGCTATGCTGCTGATATTACCCGCACGTTTCCTGTGAACGGTAAATTTAGTTCGGCACAAAAGGATGTGTATCAATTAGCATTGTTTGCTCAGGCTGCTGCAATTAGCGCAGTACAACCAGGTAATTCCTGGGACGCACCACATATTGCAGCGCTACAGGTGTTAGTACAGGGGTTCGTTGATTTGGGTCTATGCCGAGGGAGCGTAGATTCTGTTATCCAATCAGAAGACTACAAGCGTTTTTACATGCACCGAACCGGCCACTGGCTGGGATTAGATGTGCATGATGTAGGTGAGTACAAGCATGATGGAACGTGGCGTTTACTGTATCCGGGAATGACCTTTACGGTGGAACCGGGTTGCTACATTCGTCCTGCGGATAATGTGCCTCGTTATTTCTGGAATATTGGTGTGCGTATTGAGGATGACGTAATAGTAACAAAGGCTGGTTGTGAAGTGTTGACAGCAGCTGCACCCAGGACAGTTGCCGAAATTGAAGAATTAATGCGATGAGTGAAGACTGGAAAATAATAGTTAAAAAAGTATCGGGGTATGAGGAAAACAATGCTCAAGAGGGGGGGAGAGTGCCGCCAGACACCAGACGCTGGGTAAGTTACCTGATACTGATTCCTATATTAATCGTTATGGTGATTTTTGGCGTTTTCTTTTTTGCTGCATTTTTCGCTTTATTTGCAATTGTCGCTATTGGTTTCGGATTTCGTCTCTGGTGGTTAAGACGTGTGTTGATTAAAACGATGAGTCCAGACAATACGGTGGGTACAGGAGAAACTGCGGATACGGTAGAGGGGGAATATGTTGTAGTTAATGAGGATCAGGCTGCCGAAACAGAAGTTAGAGGGGCCGAGGAGGATAAATGAATCAAATAAAAAAACTAGCCCTGAAACTATGACATCTAACCATTACAACCTTATTATTATCGGCGGAGGCCCGGTGGGCATGTCTCTCACACTGGCGTTGAGTAACAGCGGTTTGTCTGTGCTGTTGCTAGAAGCACGTGGGGCGCCTGAAAAAAAGGAAGACTCACGGCCACTAGCGTTTTCTCATGGCAGCCGCCTGATTTTACAGCGTCTAGGTGTATGGGAGTCTTTACCGGAGGTTACTCCCATTAGGACCATACATATTTCTAATCGCGGTGGTTTTGGGCGCACGTTACTAACCGCTCGCGACGTTGGTGTACCAGCTTTAGGTTATGTAGTAATTCACCATGACGTATTTCGATCAATGCATGAGAGGTTGCAAGATTGCGGTGTTGACTATCTGACGGGGGCTCAGGTAACACGGTTAGAATCAAGCACAGAAGAGGGACAAGTTGAGTTTCAGCATAATGGGGTAATAAAACAGGCAACGGCAAATCTGCTAGTGTTGGCTGATGGTGGCCGTCTTACTGGGCAAGTGGAGGGCATCACCCAGCATACGCATGACTATCAACAATGGGCGGTTGTTGCAGGCATCAAAACCTCTCTCCCCCAGTGTGGTACAGCTTACGAGCGCTTTACCTCTGATGGTCCGGTGGCGTTTTTACCTCTAGGTAGGTATTTTTCCTTGGTGTGGACTGTTTCCCCGTCGGCGGCACAAGAAATTCTCAGTTTGGATGATGCCGCTTTCATGGCTCGCTTGCATCATCACTTTGGCGACCGTATTGGTAAGTTTATTGGAGCCAGTAAACGTTCTGGTTTTCCGCTTACGCTTAAGTATGTTACACCTATTACAGCACGTCGCATTGTATTGATTGGAAATGCGGCACAAACCTTGCATCCTGTGGCGGGACAGGGTTTCAATCTAGGGCTGCGCGATGCCTGGGAATTAGCCAGAGAAATTATTACAATGCCTTCTGATGCTGGGGCTCCCATAATGCTTTCAAAGTATCGCCACAAGCGTCAGATTGACAGTGGAGCAGGAAGAATGTTCACTGATTCCTTGGTCAAGCTCTTTTCGAACGATGATCTCTTGTTGCAAGGCATACGTAGTATGGGGTTAAGTGCTCTGGATTGTTTGCCACCAGCTAAACGTTTTGTAACTAAACGCATGATGTTTGGTTTAAGAGGATAACTAGTAACTAAATCACTATTTTTTGGATTCTGCACAATAATTTCTTTCCCTGAAATTGTCATGGGTTTAGAATTACGATCTGTGCTAATTTATATCTTTATGTTTGCCTCATTAATTAATAAGAGTTATGCAGATCGGTCCCTATATCCTCAAAAATAATCTAGTAGTTGCGCCTATGGCAGGAGTGACCGACCGTCCCTTTCGGCAATTGTGTAAGAAAATGGGTGCAGGCATGGCAGTGTCGGAAATGGTATCTAGTAATTCACTGTTGTGGGGTTCTGAAAAGACCCGCCGCCGTGCCAATCATGAGGGCGAAGTGGATCCAATTTCAGTACAAATCGCTGGTGCTGACCCTGCAATGATGGCGCAGGCTGCTTGCCACAATGTGGATCAAGGAGCGCAGATCATAGATATCAACATGGGTTGTCCAGCCAAAAAAATTTGCAACACGATGGCGGGCTCTGCGTTGTTACAAAACGAGAAGTTGGTAGGAAAGATACTTGATGCAGTAATACGTGCAGTAGATGTCCCTGTTACCTTGAAGATTCGTACTGGTTGGGATAAGGAGCACAAAAATGCGCTTGTTATAGCACGTATTGCCGAGAATGCAGGGATTCAAGCGCTTGCCATTCATGGTCGTACCCGAGCTTGTGCCTATGCTGGACACGCCGAGCATGACACTATCGCTACAGTAAAGGCCGCTGTGAGAATACCAGTTATTGCCAATGGTGACATCGGTGCACCTGAGGAAGCCAGGAAGGTGCTAGAGTATACTAGGGCTGATGCCGTAATGATTGGACGCGCTGCTCAGGGGCGGCCATGGATTTTCCGTGAAATAAGTTACTATCTTGCTACAGGAATACAGCTTCCGTTACCGGAAGTGACAGAAATTCATCATGTGCTTATTAAGCATTTATATGATCTCTACGATTTTTACGGTGAATATTCTGGGGCACGTATCGCACGTAAGCATATCTCTTGGTACACAAAGGGACTAATCGGTTCTGCTGTATTTCGTCATGCTATGAATCAATTGCAAACAACCGATCAGCAAGTATCTGCGGTCGACGAATTTTTTAGTAAGCTAGCTGATTATGGGCGGCGATTGACATATATTGAACGTGAGGAGCTAGCTGCATGAGCATAATTAACGAAAATGAAATTGCACGCTGTGTGCGCAGAGCTGTAGAAGGATATCTTAAAGATCTAGATGGAGAAAAACCCCATCCCATATATGGAATGGTGATAAATAGTGTTGAGAAACCACTAATTGAGCTGGTGATGAAATATGCCGAAGGTAACCAGACCTGTGCTGCCGAATTGCTCGGTATCAACCGCAATACCCTTCGTAATAAAATAAGGCAATATCGAATCAAATAAAGTGTGAAGTGCACAAGATGGGTAGCAAATAGGCGATTCACAACATTGATTTACGCTTTACACTCACGTGCCAGAATATGACCATCAATCAAGCCTTAATTAGTGTTTCCGACAAAACTGGCATTGTCGAGCTCGCGCAAGGGTTACGTCAATTTGGTGTGACCATACTTTCCACTGGTGGCACCGCCAAGCTGCTAAAAAATGCTGGTGTAGATGTAACCGAGGTCAGTGATTATACCGGCTTCCCAGAAATGCTCGATGGACGTGTCAAAACCCTGCATCCAAAAATCCATGCTGGCATCTTAGCGCAGAAGGAATTACCTGCACATATGATAGCTATGGAAAAGATGTCACTTCCAACTATTGAGCTGGTGGTGGTGAATCTTTATCCATTTAGCCAGACAGTGGCTAAGGCCAATTGTAGCCTGGAAGACGCAATAGAAAACATTGACATTGGTGGCCCGACCATGGTTCGTGCTGCGGCAAAGAATTACAAAAATGTGGCGGTGGTGACCGATCCTGAAGACTATACTTCATTATTGAATGAAATGAAATCAACTAGCTGCGCGGTTTCTCAGGAACGCCGTTTCCAGCTTGCTTGCAAGGCATTCTCCCACACTGCCGCCTACGATAGTGTTATCAGTAATTATATTACTGGCATTCACTCTGACGGACAGCATAAAAGCTTTCCTGCGTGTCTTAATCTTAATTTCAGAATTGCTCAGGATTTGCGTTATGGTGAAAATCCACATCAGGAGGCTGCATTTTATCGGGATCTTACACCTGCTGTTCCCGACAGTCTTGCTAACTATACCCAGTTACAAGGCAAGGAGCTTTCGTACAACAACATTGCGGATGCGGATGCGGCGTGGGAATGCGTCAAGACTTTTGATTTGGCGGCTTGTGTCATCGTTAAGCATGCCAACCCCTGCGGAGTGGCAGTAGCTAATACACTCCTTGTAGCATACAAAATGGCATTTTCTACTGATCCAACTTCTGCTTTTGGCGGTATCATCGCTTTCAATCGTGAGTTGGATGGTGCTACTGCTGAAGCAGTGATTAAACAATTTGTTGAGGTGGTAATTGTCCCGGAAATAACCAGCGAGGCAAAAAACATTCTTGCTCGGAAAACAAATGTACGTGTACTAATCCTTCCGTTAAAGGGTGGAAGCAATACCTTAGACTTCAAGCGTGTGGGTGGTGGATTGTTGGTACAAGCGCCAGATAATTTAAATATTGCTGCCGATCATCTAAAAGTTGTAACCAGAGGACAGCCAACACAACAAGAATTGCAGGATTTGTTGTTCGCATGGCGTGTGGCAAAATTTGTTAAATCCAACGCAATTGTGTTTTGTGTCAATGGCCAGACACTTGGCATAGGTGCGGGACAAATGAGCCGAGTGGATAGTGCCCGCATTGCTTCGATCAAAGCACAAAATTCAGGACTCAACTTAGTTGGCTCAGTGGTTGCCTCGGATGCATTCTTTCCCTTTCGTGACGGACTGGATGTGGTAGTGCAGGCGGGTGCCAAGGCAATTATCCAGCCCGGCGGTAGCTTGCGTGACGAAGAGGTTATTGCTGCTGCAGATGAGCAGGGTGTAACAATGATGTTCACTAGTACAAGGCATTTTAGGCATTGAGTCTTTTCTAACGGCAATCTATGTTTGAAAATATTGACCGTGATTCTTTTCGTATCTTAACGATCTCTGCAGCTAACAGTATCCTGATATGAAACTACTTGTCATTGGCGGTGGTGGTAGGGAGCACGCCCTAGCGTGGAAATTAAAACAGTCACCGCGCGTCCACAAAGTTTTTGTTGCTCCTGGTAATGCTGGTACTGCACTGGAAGACGGACTAGAGAATCTTCCTATAACTACTATTCCTGACTTGATAGAATTTGCCAAAAATGAGTCCATCATATTTACAGTAGTAGGTCCTGAAGCGCCACTTGCAGCAGGTATTGTGGATGCCTTCCGTTTCGTTGGCCTGAAAATATTTGGCCCCACCAAACAAGCTACACAACTAGAGGCGTCCAAAGATTATTCCAAGGCTTTCATGCGGCGCCATGGCATCCCCACTGCAGCGTATGCTACTTTTGACGATGCCGCTGAGGCTCATAAATATTTGAATAAGAAAGTTGCGCCCATCGTAATCAAAGCCGATGGTCTAGCTGCAGGTAAGGGTGTAAAGGTGGCAATGACTCTGTCAAGTGCTCATGCTGCAGTGGATGCGATGTTGATCGCTAACAGCATGGGTGCAGCAGGTGCGCGAATTCTGATCGAGGAATTTTTGGAGGGCGAAGAAGTTAGCTTTATAGTCATGGCCGATGGCCACCACGTATTACCACTCGCAACAAGTCAGGATCACAAGCGTCTGGGAGATGGTGATCAGGGACCCAACACTGGCGGAATGGGTGCATATTCTCCTGCATCAATAATTACTCCAGAATTGCGTACCAGGATAATAAGTGAAGTGATCCAGCCGGTTATGAGAGGCATGGCGCAGGAGGGTCAACACTATACTGGTTTTCTTTATGCCGGGCTGATGATTGCCCAGGGTGGTAGTATCAATGTACTAGAATACAATTGTCGTATGGGAGATCCAGAAACTCAACCAATTATGTTGCGACTAAAAAGTGATTTATCAATTTTGGTGGAACATGCAATAGATGGTACGCTTGAAAAAGTGGAAGCAGAGTGGGATTGTCGTACGGCGCTAGGTGTAGTGATGGCAGCTCATGGCTATCCTGAAATGCCACGCAGAGGGGACATAATTTATGGTTTGTCGGAACTCATATCTATGGAGACACTAGGTGAGGATTTTCATATTTTCCAGGCCGGCACTATGATGGGTGGCAAGGATAACAAAGAAATAGTAACTACGGGTGGGCGCGTATTGTGCGTTACTGCACTAGGAGATAACGTAAAAATTGCCCAGCATCGCGCCTATGAAATAGCCTATAAAATCCACTTCGATGGCTGTCAGATGCGATGTGATATCGGGCATCTAGCGACTAGTTTTTAGCATCAAGAAAAATAATCGTAGTTTCAGTGAATAGATAGATGGAGTCTGTCGTAATATCAGTCCAGTATTTCAATAGGCATGAAAATAACACTAGTTAAAGAATTCCTCAGCGGACTGCAGGTTCGAATCATTGAACGCTTGGAACAGGTCGATGGTAAGCGTTTCCATCGCGAAAGATGGGAACATCCCTCAGGTGGCGGTGGATTGAGTTGCGTAATGGAGCAGGGTAATGTATTTGAACGTGGTGGAGTAAATTACTCACATGTGTTCGGTATGGGATTACCTGCATCAGCCACTGCTGCACGGCCTGAATTGTCAGGACGCTCATTCGAAGCAATGGGTGTGTCCATAGTGCTGCATCCATATAACCCGTACGTGCCCACAGTGCACCTGAACGTACGCTTTCTGGAGGCTTGCAAGGAGGGTGCCGAGTCGGTATGGTGGTTTGGTGGCGGAATGGATTTGACCCCATATTATGGTTTTGAGGAAGATGCTAAGCACTTCCATCAGATCTGCAAAAATTCTCTTCGATCTTTCGGTGGCAGTCATCATACGCACTTCAAGAAATGGTGTGATCAATATTTTTATTTGAAACATCGTAATGAACCACGTGGCATCGGTGGAATTTTCTTTGATGATCTCAGTCAACCTGACTTCGACACCTGTTTCAACCTAACTAAAAGTGTAGGAGACCATTTTTTGCCAGCCTATGTGCCGATCTTGGAGCGGCGCCTGAATATACCTTATGGTGAGCACGAACGTGATTTCCAGGCTTACCGCCGTGGGCGTTACGTAGAATTCAATTTGGTGTGGGATCGCGGAACCTTATTTGGACTGCAATCGGGCGGGCGCACCGAATCTATTCTCATGTCCTTGCCACCCATAGTAAAATGGCGCTACGACTGGAAACCGGAACCAAGTAGTGCGGAAGAAAAACTTTATACCAATTTTCTAATTGGCAAGGATTGGGTGTGATTTGGCAGGTAAGATTCCACGTGACGAATGGTAAATACTACTCAGCCTGGAAGCTTGGCATTGATAGGTTTCATTTTAGCAGCGCTTGTATAGTTCAAATGCCACCACACGATAAAAGGTGTGGTTGTAAATATAGAGTAGGCGTAGATGCTGTTTTATTACCGTAGTTTTAGTGGTCGGCTAACTTCCGTCATGTAATTGATACTACGGAGTTTTTGCTACTCTGAAATTATTATTGACATTAATATACTGACGCTGGAGAATTAAATGCGGCACAATGTTTATTGTGGCGGTTAACGGAACCTCCTTCGATGGGAGCGATTGCATCATCGAAAATAATCTCTTTTGACAAAATGTGTAACTGAGTATTTGAGCAAGATCTTATTACTCATAGCATAGCTAGAATTGTTGTTGGCAGGAATATGTGTCGATATGAATCTTGTCGTAGAAATTAAAATAGTGAGGAAAACAATGACTGATGATCAAATGAGAAAGTATATTTCTAGCCAAGTAATGAGATCACGTTTAAGTCTGTTTTCAAGAAGCACCTGCAGTACTATTACTGCAATTTTCATTTTATGTGTCTACATGGTTATAATCGTACCGACTGCTCATGCGCAGGACGTACCGCCACCAACTTCTCAACAGTCGACCACATTGTCTTCAGCTGACTCCAATGAAACCAGTGCCGCTGACCTCGGTATGGAAGTGGCATCGGGCGTAGCA
>JAZGCR010000139.1:0-6647 GCA_036477105.1 Nitrosomonadaceae bacterium
GCATGAGCAGGGTTTTCTGGTTTGCCAAAAATACGCCCCTTGAACGCCACTACCGTATCCGCAACCAACAACGGCTTGAGGGGTAGCCCACGCTGTACTAACCGCTTCCACCCTGCCTCTGCCTTGGTTCGGGCAATTCGGCAAACGTAATCTGTCGGTGACTCATCCTTCTTTGGAGTTTCGTCAACATCCACTGGGCGCGGCAAAGTCTCGCGCATCAACAAAATTTCAAAATTTACTCCGATCTGCTTCAATAACTCACGTCTACGACGACTACGAGAAGCAAGATAAATGCGATTTTCTGGAAGAGCCATGATGGTTGATCCCTTATAAATCTATATTCATCTGAAGAAATATTCTAATCATACTTTAACTTTATATTTACTATTATTTTCGATGATAAGGATGCCGCTTAATAAGCGATACCGCGCGGTACAGTTGTTCCGCCAACAGTATCCGCACCAAACCATGTGGTAGTGTTAGTGCAGATAGCGCTAGAACCTCATCTGCTGAGTTTTTAATTCCGGAATCTAATCCATCTGCCCCACCAATGATAAATGCAGTATCGCCACCGTTTCTCATCCACCCGGTGATAGAATTAGCTAACTTGGCCGTAGTCCATTGACTGCCGCGTTCATCCATCACAACCGTGCGACACCTAGGTGGTAGCGCTGCTAGGATGCGTGCAGCTTCAGCACAAAGTAACTGTTCAATTTTTTTACTTTTATTACGTTTCTCCGGCTTAATTTTCAGCAACTCGATAGTTATCTCATGTGACATGCGCTTGGCGTATTCTACAAAACCAGCCTCTACCCATTCTGGCATTTTGTTGCCTACTGCCAAGATAATGAATTTCATGGTGAAAATACTCAAGCTTACCTAACGTGACTGTGTTTGGTTGATTTCGCTTTTCTAGTTGGAGGATCCAATTTAACTGATGGTCTATGTGATTTGACAACAACCTTGTTTTTGCTTTGATCGATAGCGACTTGCTCTACCTTCGCCGTTTCTAATTCAGTCCATAGCTCTTCAAGATCATAATGCACGCGCACAGCAGGCAGCATTACGTGTACTAGTATATCCCCTAAGTCTACCAGCATCCATTCGCCAGATTGCTCACCTTCTGTACCATAAACCATGCCCCCTGCAGCTTTTACTTTCTCATGTACATTGTTTGCTAGAGCTTTGGCCTGACGTGTCGAAACTGCACTTGCGATTATCATACGGTCAAACATAATAGTTATATTTGTCACATCCAGTACCTTGATATCACGCGCTTTGATCTCCTCCAACGCAAAGACAACTGTTTTTACAAGCTTGTTGAGCTTCATATGCCTTATGAATACAATTGACTTGCTGCGATATAACTGAGAGCCGCATCGGGAATTAAATAACGCGCGCTTTTCCCGGCAGCAATACGTGCACGAATAGTGGTTGCGGAAATATCTAGCATAGTTGTCGGTGCGACAGATATCAACCCGCTAGTCGCGCTTCTGAGACTATCGACGCTGGATACCCAGCGCTGAGAGCATTCTTCTTTCAACTCTTTCGGTAATACATCATGATTCGACGTGAGTACATGGCCTGGACGAGCAGCAATGATAAAATGACACAGATTAAAGAGATCGCGCCAACTGTTCCACTCGACAAGTTTTATAAAAGCATCCGCTCCTGTAACAAAGCATAGTATGACTTTTTTTCCCAATTCCTGCTTGAGTTCACGTAACGAATCCACGCTGTAACTAACGCCGGCACGATAAATTTCACGCTCATCCAAAACAAATCTGGGGTTGCCTTGAATCGCTATACGCACAATCTCTGCACGATGTTGCGGCGATGCAATAGGAGTGTGACGCAACCACGGCACACCAGCAGGAATAAAGTGCATCTTGTGTAAGCCCACGGCTTCAACAATTTCTTCAGCTACTCGTAAATGGCCGTAATGTATAGGATCAAAAGTGCCCCCAAAGATACCAACTAGAGGTAATTCAGATTTAGACATTGCCTATCGGGGTAAGGCAACACAGAAGCACAAGAAGAGCTTCTATTAATACTCTTCTTATCTCAGCATCCTTACTGTAAAGGTTTCCTCTCACAAAAGCGTCCGAGGCATGTTGGCAAGCTCCTTAACCATATACGCAGTAAAGCGCGCAGCGGATGCACCGTCGATCACTCTGTGATCATAGGACAGCGACAACGGTAGCATTAAACGTGGAGCAAACTGGCCATCGCGATATACTGGCCTGATACTAGCACGGGAAACACCGAGAATAGCAACTTCCGGCGCATTAATAATGGGCGTGAAAGCTGTCCCCCCAATACCTCCTAGGCTAGAAATGGTAAAGCTTGCGCCCTGCATCTCAGTGGGTTTCAGCTTGGCCTCACGAGCATGTACAGCGAGATTACCCAGCTCCTCTGCAATGGCAACCACGCCTTTTTGATCCACGTCACGGATCACTGGCACCATCAACCCGTTTGATGTATCAACTGCAAAACCAAGGTGGTAGTAGTTCTTGATCACCAAATTCATATCACCGCTACTTCTATCAAGCGAAGCATTAAAATCAGGGAATTTTTTTAGCGCTACTATCGTCGCTTGCATCAGGAAGGCCAATATCGTGAGCTTGATGCCGCCTTTCTGCACAGTTTCGTTGAATTCCTTACGTAGGACTTCCAGATCGGTGATGTCAGCCTCGTCGAACTGTGTGACATGCGGAATCATTACCCAATTGCGGTGTAAATTTGCACCCGACATTTTTTTGATGCGTAATAGCGTTTTTAATTCCACCGGGCCAAATTTAGCAAAATCTACTTGAGGCCACGGTAGCAAATTCAGTTCCATGCCATCGCTACTACCAAGTGGTTTTGATAATTCGGCCTTGACGTAGGTCTTTACGTCTTCCTTAAGTATGCGTTGTTTCGGACCACTACTACTAACCAGACCAAGATTCACACCTAATTCGCGCGCGAAGCGCCGCACAGAGGGGCTGGCATGTGCCTTGATAAAAACAGTTTCGATCTCTGGCATAGGGGCTATCGGGAGCTTACGAACAAGTTGCGGGTTAGAAGCTTGAGCTAGATTAGGCATAGTTGCCACAGGGGTAGGAGGTGTGACTGGCGCGGACAGTGGAGGAACCGCGGCCAAACCATCCATTTCATTGACTTCCATTACTAAAATGAGCGCACCTTCGGAAACTTTGTCACCCTCCCGAACATTTATTTCTTTGACTACGCCCGCAAAAGGAGAAGGCACCTCCATTGTTGCCTTGTCAGATTCTAGCGAGATCAGTGGATCTTCTCCTTTGACCGTGTCACCTGGTTTCACCAGTAACTCGATCACAGGAATATTTTTGAAATCACCAATATCGGGGACTAATACCTGTTTAATCTCTGCCACGCTTCTTCCTTCGCCTGTGCGTCCATGTTTAGAGAGCGATAACTTACTTCTACACACCAAGCCTTTTTATACCTTTACTGGATTCGGCTTATCCGGATCAATGCCAAATTTATCTATCGCATCTTTCACTATCTCTGGCGATATTCTGTCCTCTTCTGCTAGAGCTTTAAGCGAAGCAACGGTAATGTAGTAGCGGTCTACCTCGAAAAACTGGCGCAGTTTTTCGCGTGTATCGGAACGTCCAAAACCGTCGGTTCCCAACACTTTATATTGCCATGGCACAAATTCACGTATCTGGTCTGCAAAGATTTTCATATAATCAGTTGCCGCCACTACAGGCCCCTCACGCCCCTCTAGGCAAGATCTTACGTAAGATAGTTTTGCTGGCTCTGTGGGGTGCAGCATGTTCCAGCGAGTTATGTCCAGCGCTTCACGACGCAATTCGTTAAAACTAGTAACACTCCAGATGTCAGAGGTAACACCATATTCTTCTTTTAGAATCTCTGCCGCCGCGATAACTTCACGCAAGATGGTTCCAGAGCCAAGCAGTTGTACTCTTGGTTTCGAATTTTTTCCTCCTTCTTTACTACCCTCACGAAATAGATACATGCCCTTCAATATGCCTTGCTCTGCACCTTTTGGAATTTCTGGATGCAAGTAATTTTCATTCATCACCGTTATGTAGTAATACACATCCTCCTGCTCTTGATACATACGGCGCAGACCATCTTGGATAATGACTACAAGCTCATAAGCAAACGTGGGATCATAAGATACGCAGTTAGGAATAGTGGAGGCAACCAGATGGCTGTGGCCATCCTCATGCTGCAAACCTTCTCCATTCAAGGTAGTACGCCCAGCGGTGCCGCCCATCAAAAAACCACGACAACGCATGTCCCCTGCCGCCCAGGCAAGATCACCAATACGCTGAAAACCAAACATTGAATAAAAAATATAAAAGGGAATCATCAGCACACCATGAGAGCTATAAGCGGTTGCTGCCGCTATCCATGACGACATGGCACCCGCTTCGTTAATGCCCTCTTGCAAGATCTGACCATTTTTGTCTTCCTTGTAGTACATCAACTTATCGGAATCCTCTGGAGTGTAGAGTTGCCCTGTAGACGACCATATACCCAACTGCCGGAACATGCCTTCCATACCAAAAGTGCGTGATTCATCTGCCACAATCGGCACTATTCGCTTACTGATGTTTTTATCCTTCACCAAGATATTGAGTATGCGCACAAACACCATGGTAGTAGAGGATTCTCGCCCTTCACTGCTGGCTTTAAGTAACGCCTCGAACGCTGATAATGGTGGTATTTGTAATGCTTCAGTATGCTGCCGCTGGTGGCGATGAAGGAGCCCCCCCAATGCATTACGCTTCGTACGCATATAAACTAACTCGGGTGAGTCTTTGTCGAACATGAGATATGGCACTTCGTTTATTTTGTCGTCCGGAACCGGCAAGCCAAAACGGTCGCGGAATGATTTTAGAGAAGTGGTACCCATCTTCTTCTGTTGATGCGTAATGTTCTGCGCCTCACCTGCTTCACCCATACCATAGCCCTTAATTGTCTTGGCAAGTATCACTGTTGGCTGTCCGGTGTGTTTTACTGCTAAGGCATAGGCGGCATACACCTTGTGCGGATCATGCCCCCCACGATTTAGTCTCCAGATATCGTCATCAGACATATTAGCCACCATTTCTAATAATTCCGGATATTTTCCAAAGAAGTGCTTACGCACATAAGAACCGTCCCTGGATTTGAAGGTTTGGTATTCACCGTCAACACATTCCATCATGCGTTTCTGCAGCAAACCTTTCGTATCTTTTGCTAGCAACTGATCCCAGTAAGAGCCCCAAATCACCTTGATGACATTCCAGCCGGCTCCACGAAAACCGCCTTCGAGTTCCTGGATGATCTTGCTGTTGCCACGCACTGGTCCATCAAGGCGCTGAAGATTGCAATTGATGACAAATATCAGATTATCCAGATTCTCACGTGAAGCCAATGAAATTGCACCCAGTGATTCAGGTTCGTCCATTTCACCGTCACCCATAAGGGCCCAGACTTTACGCCCCTCGGTCTTGGCCAAACCACGACTGTCAAGATATTTCATGAAACGAGCCTGGTAGATTGCCATCAAAGGCCCCAACCCCATTGACACTGTTGGAAATCGCCAGAAATCAGGCATCAGCCACGGATGTGGATAGGAAGATAAACCCTTTCCCCCCACCTCTTGGCGAAAATTATCCAACTGTTCCGCGGTCAATTCTCCCAGTATAAAAGCGCGAGCATAAATACCTGGAGAAGAGTGCCCTTGTACAAGCACCAGGTCTCCGCCATGATTCTTGCTGGCAGCGTGCCAAAAATGGTTATAGCCCACATCGTAGAGTGTTGCGGCAGATGCAAAGGTAGAGATATGGCCACCGACATTTGTTTTTCTGTTTGCGCGCAATACCATTGCCATTGCGTTCCAGCGTACGTAAGAGCGAATGCGGTGTTCCAGCGCATGATCTCCAGGGGAGCTCTCCTCCTTGCCGGGCGGGATAGTGTTTATGTATGCAGTAGTAGCACTATAAGGAAGATAAGCACCAGATCTGCGCGCCTTTTCTACTAGTTTTCCCAGTAAGTAATGCGCCCTCTCCGTCCCCTCGTGCACTATTACAGATTCCAGCGCATCAAGCCATTCTTGTGTTTCCTGTGGATCAATATCGGGTGTAGGTTCCATGCTTCTACCTTATAATTGTTACGTGTTATTACCCCTGTTAATCCGTGGCAAAACCCCCGCTTGGACACGACTTGCTGCCTCAATGGTATTACATAGCAACATGGCAATTGTCATTGGTCCCACTCCACCTGGTACTGGTGTGATATACCCTGCTTTCTCCTTAATCGAATCAAAATCTACATCCCCTGCAAGCTTACCATTAGGCATGCGGTTTATACCTACGTCTATCACTGTTGCGCTGGGCTTAACCATGTCAGCGGTAATCATTCGCGGTTTGCCGGTTGCCACCACCAGAATGTCGGCACGAGCTGTGTGTCCTGCTAAATCACGTGTTTTCGATGTACAAATGGTAACAGTCGCACCCTTCTCCAACAACATTAGCGCCATTGGTTTGCCAACGATATTGCTGCGCCCTACCACTACCGCATGCTGCCCCTCAACCTGAATGCCACTCTTTTCCAACATTTTCATCACGCCAAAAGGGGTGCAAGGCAAAAACACCGCATTACCA
>JAZGCR010000014.1:0-4495 GCA_036477105.1 Nitrosomonadaceae bacterium
TCGAAGATAAAAACAGGCTATACCGTTTAGCCGTATCGGTTCAAAGCATTAGCAAGCATTTTGCTGGCATGGAAAAGCGATTATTAGACGAATTCAGTATTAACATTGAAGCAGGTGAGAAAATCGCCATTATAGGACCCAATGGTATTGGTAAAACTACATTACTACGTTGTTTATCTGGTGACCTGACACTCGATGCGGGAGAAATAAAATGGGCAGAAAAAGCACATTATGGTTGCTTTGCGCAAGACCATGCAGCGGACTTTGAAATGGATATGTCACTTACCGATTGGATGACACAATGGAGGCACGAAACTGATGATGATCAGGACGTACGTAGCGTACTAGGGAAGCTATTGTTCTCGGGTGATGAAGTAAAAAAATCGGTGAAAGTAATTTCTGGAGGGGAACAAGGACGTATGCTATTTGGAAAACTCGTTCTACAAAAATCTAATGTATTGCTGATGGATGAACCAACTAACCACCTCGACATGGAATCTATTGAATCACTCAACAACGCACTGGAAAAGTATTCTGGCACGCTGATCTTCGTCTCTCATGACCGAGAATTCGTGTCCTCATTGGCCACTCGAATCATTGAAATGAAACCAGATGGAATTACTGATTTCAAAGGTAGCTACGAAGAATATCTACGAGACCAGGGCGTAGTATAAAAATACTTCTAGTTTCTAAACCGCCTCGTTGTACACACTCCATGGTTGCCTATCCTAGGATATAAAGAAGCTCGTAGTTCGTCTTTTATTTTGCACGCTGAGAAATAATCATCAACTCTGTTTGGTAGTAAGTAGCGCCTCACGATAACGGCCCCAATCAAAATACGGACCGGGATCGGTTTTCCGTCCTGGAGCGATATCGGAATGACCTGTAATGTCTACAATTGGATAGGCTTTACTCAATTCTGTTGTAAGCGTAACTAAAGCTACGTATTGGCTGTCAGTAAAAGGCACCGCATCACTACCCTCAATCTCCACACCTATAGAAAAATCATTGCAACAAGTCTTTCCCTGCCAACACGATACCCCCGCATGCCAAGCGCGCTTCCCGCAGGGAACAAACTGGATGATTTCCCCATTTCGACGGATGAAGAAATGTGCAGAAACCTTAATATCATGAAGAGTTTGGTAATGGCAAACATCCGGATTGAGTCGGTTAGTGAATAATTCAATCACACCATTTCCGACGAATTCATCCGGTGGCAAACTGATATGGTGTATTACTAATAGGCTTACTGCACACCCTAACGGGCGCTCGTCACAATTAGGTGAAGCAATGAAACGCACCCCAGCCAAATAACCCGCTACATCAACTTTCATCGGACAGCATTCTCTTCCACAAAAGTAATGTACTTTGATCTACCAAAATTATAAATCAGGAACACTTATTCATCATTAAGACCAAGTCGTACAATTCTATAGCGCATGGATCTTACGGTAATGCCCAACAATTTTGCTGCAGCAGTACGATTATATTTGGTTTTTTCCAAGGCCTCAACGATAGATTCTTTTTCTAACCGATCAAGATAATCCTGCAATGGCCATCCAATGCTAGATGTCTCTGGTTGCGCTACTACTGTATCCTTAGACGACGCCTCAAAAGGCTCCAATTGCAAACCATCTTTACCAATTTCAACATCTGAACATAGTGCTAACGTGCGTTCCAAAATATTTTCCAGCTCGCGTACATTACCCGGAAAATCATATTGTATGAGTGCTTCCAGCGCGCTTTTTCTTAAATTACATTTTGTTCTTCCACTTGCTTCGCAAAGTCGAGCAAGAATAGCATCGACAAGAAGTGAGATGTCATCTCGCATTTCACGTAGAGCCGGCATCTTGAGTTCAATCACGTTAAGTCGATAATACAAATCCTGCCGGAATCTTCCATCCTCAATACGCTCAGTCAACTTCTGATTGGTGGCACTTATAATACGAACATCTACATTTTCCTCCTGAGTAGAACCAAGTTTTCTTACTCGCTTTTCCTGAATTGCTCTTAACAACTTGACCTGCATAGTAAGTGGCAAATCAGCTACTTCATCGAGAAATAAAGTGCCTCCATCAGCCGCCAGAAAAAACCCACCGCGTTCAACATCTGCACCAGTAAATGCTCCTTTCTTGTAGCCAAAGAATTCGCTTTCCATGAGATTCTCAGGAATTGCACCGCAATTTACAGGCACAAAAGGCATCCCATGCCGTGCACTCTTAGCGTGTATAGACCTTGCTGCTAGCTCCTTGCCACTACCAGATTCGCCGCTAATATAAACCGGTGCTTGGCTTCGAGATAGTTTCTCAACCATAGAACGCAATTGCAGCATAGGTGGAGATTCACCAAGTAACGCGTACTCCTCATCTTTGGAGCCAGAAGAAGCCTTGCTTTTTAGCGGAGGCAAGTTAAGTGCGGACTTCACCAAAGAACGTAACTGCTTCAAAGACACTGGTTTAGCAAGATAATCAAACGCACCTGCCTTTAAAGCGGCAACGGCGTTCTCGGTAGTACCGTGGGCAGTAATCACCGCCACCGGTAAATCTACGCAATATTTAACTATATGCTGCACTAATTCCAATCCCTCACCATCGGGCAAACGCATATCAGTCAAGCACAAACTAAAATGATGCAATTCAAGCATATGCTTAGCATCACTTATATTCATAGCACGCTCTACTTCCAGCCCCATTCGCACAAGCGTAAGTTCGAGTAATTCCAAAATATCCGACTCATCGTCGACAATCAGTATGGTGGGAACTGTTGACTTACTGCTGACGTCCGAATTCACTATCCGTTCATTTTGATTAGGCATGATCTAGATTGCCTCTACATACAACTCTGAAATGGCCGCCAGTAGGCTTCTCCAAGTAAGAAAGTGACGCGTTATTAGCTTCACACATCTCGCGTGCAATATAGAGACCAAGACCTGTGCCACTTGCTACAGTAGTAAAAAAAGGCTCAAACAATTGATTGAGCGATCCTGGGGCAATGCCTGGACCGTCATCAATTACATCCAGATGAATTCTGTCATCGGCCTCCCTAGCTAAGATTAGCTGAATGCTACCATGCTGCTTGCGGCAATGCCGCCAAGCATTATTGCACAAGTTCCACAATACCTGATTTAAATGCCCCCCATCAAATCTCACGACATACTGACCAGAAATATTAAGGGAGAATGTATCAATATCAATTTTTTCGGTATGGCAAAATTCATCGATAAATGTACGTATAAAATCAGCCGTTTGAATAATCTCTGATGCAGCCAGATCACGACGGTTAAGTTGCAAAACATTCTGCACAAGTTTGTTGAGGCGCTTGGTATTATCTCGAATAATACGTAGCAACCGTAAATGAGTAGAACTCATACTCGGATCTTCTTCCAACAATTCGCAGGCATGACTAATAGAAGAAAGTGGATTACGAATTTCGTGAGCGATATTGACGGTAAGCCTGCCAAGGGCAGCAAGCTTCAACTGTTGTGCTTGCACCTGGATTTGACTCATGTCTTCAAGAAAAATTACTACACTTGCCTTGCTCTCACCTCTTACAGGTACAAACCGTGTTCGTACCAACGCATTACTAACCGGGATCCGCAACAAATCAAAGTTGGTATTTGAATTTCCGCGCCAAGCCTTTAATCTTTCCGCTAGAAGCGGAGCATGATCAGCAAGCATCCGCTTAACAAGAACCTCGGGTGATAAACAGATAAGTTTCTCTGCATGAAAATTACGTTGCTGGATCTCACCATTAGCGTCCACTACAAGTACACCATCTTGCATATCCTGGATTACCAGTTGATTAATTTCTGCCATATCCGCCAAATCAATCCCACGCTGCAACGCCAGTTGCTCGCTGACAACAGTATGTTTAGCAAGTCGATGAGCCAACCATGCCACAGCAAAATAACTCATGCTAAGCAAACCTGCCTGCAAATATTGGGCATGATAGCCCTCCATATAGAGCAGGGTATAAGACTCTTCCAATAGAATCCCAATGCTTGCGACAGAAGCATAAAACAGCGCCAGCTTGCCGCGACTGATCAACCCTGCTGCAGCTAATGACGCCAGCAACAATAGGCCTAGTCCGCTTTGTATGCCACCACTGAAATGCACCAAAATAGATATAAACAAGACATCACTACAGATCTGAATCGCGATCTGCCAGTTAAAACGAGGCGAACGTATGCGTATCAGAAACATTGATATTCCACCAAATAGGAAGTAAATCAACGCCGCATAGAGGAAAAATTGTGGATTGTAGGAACCGAGAACGGGGTCACGCACCATCCATGTGATCATAATGATTACACCTGCCACCATTATGCGATACACATTGAAATAGAAAAGCGAACGCCAGAATTGTTCGGAGTGAGCAGCTTCTGGCGTGCCGGAAGTCGACTGCCACAATTTTGATTGCGGCAAAGGATTAATCATGGGTGAAATACTAGACTCATTTGAATTCAAATGGAATAATTTTTAGACACAAAAACCCC
>JAZGCR010000140.1:0-7104 GCA_036477105.1 Nitrosomonadaceae bacterium
AATTCTTATGCCATAAACACTATATTTATGATTTAATGTGATATTTACCATTCCTTGAATATCATGCCCTCAAACTGTAAAAACTCTCGACAGAAAAACGGGGCCGATTTGAATAAAATGACTAACCTTATATTCAACCAAGATTGACGCGAGAAATCCACACTAGCTACTTAATTCAAATATTAATTTTCTGAATGTCTGCTTTGGGTCATAAGCGGCCATTCGCAGATTTTTCTTTTAGAAAATTTTTTGCGCCAAAATTGGGGGAAGGAAAGAGGGTAGATACTACATTAATAGAGGGTGGGTCAGTTCCAAAATAGGTGTATACCTCTACGCTGACATTGAATGGTACAAATTTAAATCTATGAGCGTGGGAAAATAAACAAAAGAAACACTCTATCATTGAGAAAATGTGGTTACAAACTGGTTACATTCTTTAAATAAAGAAAATGTGGATAAAAAAGTTACTCTGTAACTATCTGTTAATCATAAATTACTCAGGTATTAGCTAATATAACACGCTGGGATTCTTAGTCAGGGCGACCAGCACTATATAGAAAAACACGATCTGGGCTGTAATCCATGCGATGGTCTTTATTTTTCGGGTCTTGCCGAACCTTAGTGCCATCATGCCAAGGATTATATAGAGCAATATCCCTCCAATCTTGGCACTAAGCCATGTGTTCATTCCCGAATATTGCTGAATCATAGTGACCAGTGCAATAGCACTTGCCAGCAGTACAGTATCTATCACATGAGGCAGAATTTTTACCCAGCGTCGTTGTAGTATAGGGGAGTCTTGCATCATCCATACCCCGCGCAGGGTAAATAGCAAGTAACTGAATATTGCACTGACAACGTGAATTATTTTTAGTTCTGCGTAGCTCATATTCAACTCCCGGATAGCATCCAACCATGACTACCTGCCGTCGCACCGATTACAGCAATGAAGCTCAAGCTCAGTAATACCCAGTGTGTTTGCTGAATCAGTATAAAAATTTTATTCGGGTCACACTGTGCCTGTTTTTTTACCTGCCTATGCAATACCAGCGGCTCCAAAATGTAGAGCATCAGCATAAAAAGCAGCCACACAATGACCATGGCATACATCCACCAGAAGCGCAGTTCGGTAAAGCGGCTCCAGGCATCGAGTATGTGCACCATATAAAAACCACTCAAACCAGTGATCAATGTGGTAAAGCGCGCCTGGGTAGCGAAGCGGTTCTCGATGTGGTCAAAAAACTTTATTTTCTCCGCTACAAATTGCATTTTTGCGGTGACAGGAAGCAATACGGTGGTGATCATCGCAACACCACCGATCCACAAGACCACGCCCAGCAAGTGGACCACTCTGGCTAATGTAAGTTCGTCCATAAAATCAACCTCACTACTCAATTTGCTTCTTTACCTATTCCATCGCGGTTTAACCTCCGTCCCTAACTATGATAAAGATGACATCAAGTGTTTCATTCATAGCAATTTTAATCTGATGATAATGAGACCGTGTCCAAAGTAGTTGAATGCTAGATGTCATATTTCCAGATAGCCCTGTGCCAATGTCAGTTAATTATATTGTTGCGGTCCTTCGACAAGCAGGTGGGTTCATTAACCGGTAGTCTAGTCGAATATTTATGGGTACAAGTTTCGTCCCTGAGGTAAATTCTACTGTGCTGATAATGCTGCTATGTGTAAGCGTGCAAGCAAAAGGAGCAATATTGATGGGATAGGGTTTGAGTTGTTACTTTAAACTCCTGTGTCACCATCAAATGTTTCATTACGCATCTGTGCCTGAGATATGTTGCTGTCAGGCGGAACGCTACGCGTGAGCCAAACATTGCCGCCAATAGTTGAGCCGCGACCAATGGTAATACGGCCTAGAAGGGTGGCATTTGCATAGATAATTACATCATTCTCAACAATGGGATGCCGTGCAATGTTCCTCACCAGTGCACCTTTTTTATCTACTGGAAAACGCTTTGCACCTAGAGTTACGGCTTGGTATAACCGCACGTTTTTGCCAATAATAGTGGTTTCGCCTATGACTACACCAGTACCATGATCGATGAAAAAACTACTGCCAATCTGTGCGCCTGGATGGATTTCGATACCTGTGGCCGAATGAGCGATTTCAGAAATCATACGAGCGATTAACGGAGTGCCTAAACTATGTAACTCGTGAGCGAGCCGATAGTACATGATGGCAGTAATCCCTGGGTAGCAAACAAGTATCTCGTCGACACTGTGGGCAGCTGGATCACCTTCGTAGGCTGCACAAATATCTTTATCTAGCAAGTTTCGTATGCTTGGTAGTCGTCTTGCAAACGCATGAATAATCGTAGTTGCCTGTTCGTGTGCTATGTCACTACTGGCTTCAAGTCCAGAAGCATAATTTATCTCGCGAAGTACTTGCACTAGCAGTTCTCGTAGTGCCTCATCCAGCATTTGTTGAACGTAATGGTCAATGTTTTCGTCGGTGAATTCCGAAGAACCTAAGCGGTTTGGAAACAATACGGCAGCCAATCTGCCAATAATGTTTGCAAGTATCTTGCTCGAGGGAAGCTTAGGAGGCCGTTTAAGTCTCTGTCTATTTTCTAATGATGCTACGCGCAAGGCGCGCAAGTCGGCAACGATAGTGTCTATCTCCAAATGTGCTTTCTTCAATGAGGAGGGGGTTGATTTTCTGAGTTTTGACATTTTATTACGTGCTCCTGAGTAGCAAACAATTCTGCGAAAGGAGTCGAGCTCAATTAACGTACGCAAGAATCAGGCAGAATAAACAATAATTTGCCCGTGTTTTCCATAGGACTAGCGTAACGCAACGGCTATACAACACGTTTAGAGGACTGCTCCGTCATTACTTCGTTGTTCGCCTCAAATCGTAAAAAAATTACCATTGTTGTTTTGGATTGGTGCATCAGGTGTCGCGTAATTTTAGAAGGTATTTACCTGTATGTAATTAGCCGACACTCGAGTTACTAGGTGATCAAGACGGAGTGGTAAAGGTTAGTTATAATAAAAAGATTTCTACCGACATGCTCATCATTCACCTGATTATATAACGATAAAATTAAGATGTTACAGGTTAGTACGAAAAACAATCAATTAAATTAAGAAGGAATCTCCTAAATGAAATTTAATCAGAAGAATAGAATGGCCCATTGGGTATGGTTGATATCAGTAGCACTTGCCATGGGCCTTGTTGCCTGCAGTGGTGGCAACGGATCCTCAAGTGGTGGTGGTAAACCTGCAACAGGTCCGACAACGGGAAAATTGACAAATGCCGCAGTTAGTGGTGTAGCCTACTCTACCTCGTCTAAGATGGCAGGCATTACAGATGATAGGGGTATTTACAACTATAATCATGGAGATACAGTTGAATTCAAGCTTGGTAGTTTGATTCTCGGGAAAGTGAAAGCGGCTGCAATAGTGACACCGATAGACTTGGCTGGGGATAGCAACACTCGGCTACAAAACTTGCTTGTTTTGCTACAGTCACTAGATTCGGATAACGATCCTGGGAACGGTATTTCCATCCCGACTAATGCTGCTGCTGCTGTAAGCGCTTCGATCAATCTTGACAGCGATCCAACTGCATTCGCATCCTCATCTGCACTGCAAGGTGTAAGGAAGGCAGGGGGGGTTGCTGGTGAGGTTAAGACTGCAGCAGAAGCCAAGGCTCACTTTCTTTCTCAGGCCATGAGCTTGTTTAGTACTGATGTTTGGGTCAAGTATGATGATACGACAGCCACTGTAATTCGTACGTCGGTTGCTAATGCAGGTGAGTATTTGTTTGGCGAAGCTACGCCAGATGATGCCTGCGATATTGATCGTGTATGCGGCAGCAAACTGCTCAGCAAGGCTGGCGTGGAATACGGGGCAGTGAGTGTGCCCGAGTTTGATACAAGAGGGTTCAAGTTTGCTGGTGCACCGACGATTGATACTAATCTTCAGGCTGGGTTATCGCACTTACGGCCAAACTGGCGAATTTATACTGATGGTTTTGAATTGATTACAACAGATATTGTAGTAGCTCCGAGAGAGAGAGAGCAGAGTAGTATCTTTGATGAATTATTTCATATTGCTAAACCTCTTAAACTTAGTTCTTCTAAAGAACCTATTAAGACGATAATTCACGAGGTTCGTTTTTCCAAAATGGAAAATATTCCCTCCGGGATTGTCGGAGCTTGGGTACTTGACAAGGACGCAATCAAAACCCAAACTTTTTTATTTTTTTCTAACGGTAAGTACTTTATGGTTGATCCCATAGGAGATCTGGACCGTGTGGGTCACGCAAGCTGTGGCAACCCGGGCATTGAATTTTCTTCATATGTCTACGATGCTGCTACAAACAAATTTAATATAAAAGGGTTCACATATGACACTAATGGATGTGCAGGTTTCTCTGACAACGATCCAACCACATTTAGGCTTGACGCAGACGGCAATATAGCAACAGTAGAAACAAAAAGTGGCTCCTCATATATATTACACCGTGTCTCAAAAGGTAATCTCCGATAATTATCCACACGTAGAATCTCAAAGTGACAGGAGATTTATTTGTGAGGATCAATCCTAAGGTGCGTTGTGAAATTTCTTGATCTCCCTGCTGTTAGGTCAGCACAGGGCGTGGTGCGGCTACCAGGCTCGAAGAGTATTTCTAACCGTATTTTACTACTTGCAGCATTGGCGCATGGTATTACTCATGTGCGTGATCTACTTATCTCCGATGATACGGCATGTATGCTTGATGCGCTTAGGGCACTTGGCGTGTCTATTACCCAAACCGGTGATAACGATTATCGTGTGCAGGGTGTAGGTGGGCAGTTCCCAGTAAACGAGGTAGATTTGTTTCTAGGTAATGCCGGAACGGCTTTCCGTCCCTTAACGGCCGTGTTGGCTTTGGTGCAGGGACATTATCGGCTTTCCGGTGTATCGCGCATGCATCAGCGTCCTATTGGAGATTTGGTAGATACACTTAGACAGCTTGGCGCAGATATCATTTATCTTGGCAACGAGGGTTTCCCGCCACTGGAAATAAAGGCTGCCAAAATTCATGTGAATCCAGTGGCTGTAAGAGGCGATGTCTCCAGCCAGTATCTGACCAGTTTACTGATCGCCTTACCGCTGATAGGTGAAATGCTGACCATTGAAGTGATTGGGAAGCTAATATCGCGACCATACATCGAACTAACATTGGCGCTGATGGTACGTTTTGGCGTGCAAGTTGAGCGAGATGGATGGCGATATTTCACGCTACGCGATAGGCAGCACTATTATAGTCCCGGTGAAATTTTTGTCGAAGGTGATGCATCTTCGGCATCTTATTTTCTTGCTGCTGGTGCGATTGGCGGCGGCCCAGTCCGAGTCGAAGGGATAGGCCGTGGCAGCTTTCAGGGGGATGTGCGTTTTATTGAGGTGCTGGAGAAAATGGGAGCACGTATTTCACAAGGGGATAACTGGATTGAAGTACGCGCACCGCAATCTGGACATCTTAAAGCAATTAACATTAACTGTAATCATATTCCCGATGCTGCTATGACACTTGCAGTAGTCGCTTTGTTTGCTGATGGCGTGACCACACTTACGAATGTTGCAAGTTGGAGGATTAAGGAAACCGATCGCCTTGCAGCAATGGCGAAAGAGTTACGTAAATTAGGCGCGGAGGTAGATGAGGGGTTGGACTTTCTGCGCATCATGCCGCCACTTGGTGTAAGCCTTATTCCACATACAGCAATCAATACCTACGATGATCACCGTATAGCTATGTGTTTTTCGTTAGTGTCATTGGGTACTTCAGTACGTATCAATGATCCGGACTGCGTGACCAAAACTTTCCCCGATTATTTTGAAAGGTTTGCAGAAATAGTTAGGCTCTGACTTGGTATAATATTCTTGTAAGTAAGAGATTTATTAAGGTTTTTCATGGGAATTAATAATATTTCGGTAATAGCAATTGATGGCCCGTCCGCTTCTGGTAAAGGTACAGTTGCACAACGGGTTTCAGGAAGTTTGGGGTTTCATTATCTCGATAGTGGTACGTTCTATCGCTTAGTAGCGCTGGTAGCAACGCGAGCAGGAGTTGATTTAGCTGATGAAGAAGCACTAGCTAACATAGCTGAACACCTTAATGTCGTCTTTGAAGATAAAGAAATTCGACTGGGAAACGAAGATGTTGCCGATATAATTCGCACTGAGACATGCGGTAATGGAGCTTCCAGGATTGCGGCGCATTCGCAAGTTAGAGTGGCACTGCTGAGCCATCAGCGTGCATTTCGCCGATATCCTGGTCTAGTAGCTGATGGTCGTGATATGGGCTCTGTGGTGTTTCCTGATGCCACTCTCAAGATATTTCTTGTTGCCAGTGCTGAAATGCGCGCACAACGTCGTTATAAACAGTTGATGGAAAAAGGGGTAGATGTTAATATTGCTACTATTTTACAAGATATCAGGGAGCGCGATGCGCGCGATAGTTGTCGTAGCGTATCACCCTTAAAACAGGGCGCAGATACAAGTTTCATTGATACAACCTTGCTCAACATTACTGAAGCTGTAAACGAGGTACTAAGACAGTACGCCAGAATTTGCGCTAAAAATGGCTGATATAAATGAGTGTTGTCCTGTGACTTCTCTTCGTTCAAGAGGGGAGAGGCTAAGCCTTGATGTCCGGATAATTTTATTAACTTACTAGTCCCATCAGATGTTTGTCTGGATGGGATTAAAAACAGGTCTTTACAATGACTGCTGCTTCTCCTGTAACTGATTCATCAGAAAATTTTGCAACACTATTTGAAGAAAGCCTCTCACGTCAGGAAATGCGCATCGGTGAACTGATTACTGCCGAGGTTATCCGGGTTGACTTTAATATCGTTGTAGTAAATGCAGGGCTAAAATCTGAAAGTTTTATTCCGGTCGAAGAATTTAAGAATGACAAGGGCGAAATCGAAGTCAAGCCTGGAGATTTTATCAGTGTTGCCATTGAGGCTCTTGAGGATGGTCATGGTGAAACCCGTTTGTCACGTGACAAAGCCAAACGCTTAACGGCATGGCACGATTTGGAAGCGGCCATGGAAAGCGGCGCTATTGTGTGTGGCATGGTGAGCGGCA
>JAZGCR010000141.1:0-4586 GCA_036477105.1 Nitrosomonadaceae bacterium
GGTGTATCGGGTAAGAATTTACTCTAATGAACTTGAGTACCAAAACGAATGGCGGTTTTGCCCAGAGCATTTACTGCTCCCCCTTGAGCAGTATAAGTGAGCATAGTGGCAGTCTATGTATGCCGGAGGGTACTGTCAACCGCCACCCGTGTTGGTAGTTAGCAGAGTAGTGATCCGCATAAGGGAAACGCTCAAGCCAAGAAACCTTCACGTATCCCTCGTAAGCAACCATTTCTCAAAAGCCCTATTACATAGAACTGCGGGTGATCTCTTAGCTCTTAACAGGGCAATAGCATCCACCGCCTTCATACCATCCTGAATTAAAGCCAGTGCAGAGACTAGTCCAGACCTGTTTAATCCCGCCTGACAATGCACCAAAGTAACACCTCGATGTCTATACTCATTTACAATTGCTGCCAATGAGTACAACTGCTCTTCTTTTGGTATATCCGAAGAATCAAATATCTGAGCTTTCGTAACCACCTGATGACTTTGTATATCGTAAGGCTCCCAAGGATACAGATTCACTATGTACTCAAACTCCTCTGGAGCCTCCCCGACAGGACAACCTCCACTCCATAAATTACCCACAATATGTGAGAACAATGGAACATTGAACGGTGTGTCCCCATGTAGAGCGATCCCTTCTATATGGTGTGATGTTAGATCAGCTAGTTTCATTTCTTTTTTTTACTTCGGAATTTCTGAAGTTGAACCATTCCCAGGGGAGAGTATTCGTTAGTCTAACGCTTATCGTGTTTCACGTGGTCTACCAATAGGCTTCTCAACACGCTTTTCTAGCCACTCCTCGACAGTAGATTCAAGCCATAATAGCTTATGCCCTCTATTTTAAGACAAGGAGGGATGCTCTGAGGCCTTGTGCGCCGATATTCATAGATGGTATCTACGGTATTGTGAAGTATTACTGCAAGTTCCTCTACGTCTAGTGTTTTTATCATGAGTTGCCTTTTTTTGTTTTGTTGTTTGACAAAGGTACTACATACGGGCGGAATCTATCTACCGTCTAAATCAGGCGGTCGAGATTGAAATTCTCAATGTCAGCTTTGTGCCAAAAGCGGACATTCACTAAAAGATCATTGGATTCTATTTTTTAGTTTACTTGAGGCTTAGTGGCCACCAGATAGACGATGGTTCTTTTTGCTCGGCAGTGACCAATTAAGAGGATGCTTTTAGAGCCACAATCGTATTCCTGCAACGAAACGAATTTGGCTGGTATTACCGCCCTCTTGTCGCACGCGATCAGCAGTGCCAAAGAAGCTTTTGTCATATGAAACGCCAATATAGGGTGCGATTTCTCGCCTTATCTCGTAGCGTAGGCGCAATCCTAATTCGATATTATTCAAGCCTCTTCCGGTTGAAAACTTCTCCACCTTTTGGATCGCAGCATTGGTCTCAAAGCGTGGTTGCAAGATTAATCGTTGCGTCAACAGGAAATCTCGCGACCCAACAAAGCGTGCCGATACGTCACCGTGTTGGCTAATGAACAAGGCAAAATCTACCTCATGGTTGTAAGGAACGAGCCCTTGGAATCCGATGACGGCATGTGCTCGCGTAACATTTTTTCCCCTGAAAATCTGCGTTTCTCCACGTACACCAATCTGGAAATCGTAATATTGTTTGATAAATCGGCCGTAAAGTAGCTGAGCATCAATGTCATAGTCGGCTTTGAGGGCTGTGTTCCGTTCCCCCTCACTTTTGAACCAAAGACGATTGTAGTCGCCACCGTACCAACCTTGCACGTCCCATCTAAAGTCACTGTCCTTATTATTCTGACGATATTCCAGTACATCGGCTAGTATGAAAAGATTAGGGTGTTCATCGGCGACCGGGCTGGGCCAGTCCTTTGGAGGCGATAAATTATTTGGCGCGAGCCTTTGACCATCCGAATTATCCTGAGTAGTAGAGGCAGTCAGAAAATATGCGCCTGGAGTTGGCAAAAAAACAGTCGTTGATGGAGCGGAAACACCGGGCACACAGAAACCCGTACTCAAGGGAATGACCAGAACTATTCCCGATAGGGCTTGTGCGAAAGTTCTCATGCTCAAACATGTGGAACTACATCGGATACTTCGACGACACGAAACATGCCCACATCCATGTGCAAGAGTAAGTGACAGTGGAAGGCCCAGCGCCCAGGTGCGTCGGCGGTGATGGCGACCGAGACACGCTCAGCAGGTTTAACAAGAACCGTATGCTTTCGTGGCAAGTACTCCCCAGCACCATTTTCCAAATGCATCCACATCCCGTGTAGGTGCATCGTGTGTTCCATCATAGTGTCATTGACGAATGTCCAGCGAAGACGTTCGCCGTAGTTGAAGTGAACTGGTTCTTTCGCATCCGAATATTTTTTGCCGTCAAATGACCACATATAGCGTTCCATATTTCCGGTAAGATGGAGTTCGAGCTCTCGCTCCGGTTTTCGTTGATCGGGATAGGGATGTAGACTTTTTAAGTCTGTGTAGACCAACACACGCCTACCGTCCGTACCCAGTCCGATTCCGGGTTCGTCTAAACGGCTACGGGTAGAATCAGGCACTACTTGGTTGCCGGTGCCGTGGTCGTCGGGACCATGTTTAACGGGCGTACTGCCAGGAATCTCGGAACGGTTAACCTGTGCTGACATCTGTTCCATATTATGCATTCCAGGTATGTGATGTTCGACGCTTGGTAGCTTCGGGTTTTCTATTTTCATATCCATACCGTGTATATGCATGCTTTTGTGCTCAGCGTTGGCCTCCATATTGTCCATTTGCATGCCGGACATATCCATTCCCATATCTTCCATGGTACGAAGTGGGCGCGGGCGTCGTTGAGGAACAGAGGCACTCATTCCCGGACGTGGTGCCAAAGTGCCACGCGCGTAGCCACTACGATCCATTGTTTCGGCGAAAATCGTGTAGGCGCGTTCCTCCGTCGGCTCAACGATTACGTCGTAGGTCTCCGCTGGCCCAAGGCGAAACTCGTCCACCTCGATAGGTTGCACGTTCTGGCCATCGGCTTGTACCACAGTCATCTTCAATCCTGGAATCCGTACATCTTGGAAGGTCATCACTCCTACTTGAATGAAGCGTAGGCGCACGCGCTCGCCAGGATTAAAAAGCCCTGTCCAGTTGGTGGCAGGGGAAAGTCCGTTCATAAGATAGGTATACGCATGGCTTGTCACGTCTCCCAGATCCGTTGGATCCATTCGCATCCTTGCCCACGCCAGGTAATTGTCAAACGTAGCAGACCAACCTTTTTGTTTTAGGTCTAGGAAGAACTCACCCAATGTGCGTTGCTGATAGTTAAAATAGTCCGATTGCTTCTTGAGCTTGGCGATCATTTGCTCGGCCGATTCGAAGCTCCAGTCTGAAAGCATTACTACGTATTCCCGGTCGTATTGGATTGGATCCGGCTCAATCGGGTCAATGATCATTGGCGCATAAACGCCAGATTGTTCCTGGCCTCCTGAGTGACTGTGATACCAATAAGTCCCGCTTTGTTTGACAGGAAATTGGTATACATACGTTGTTCCCGGCTCGATGCCTGCAAAGCTAACCCCTGGTACTCCATCCATGTCAGGCGGTAACAGTATTCCGTGCCAATGAATCGAAGAGGCTTCCTTTAAGTGATTAGTAACTTTTAAGGTGACGTTCTGGCCTTCTTGCAGGCGAATCAACGGACCTGGCACAGTGCCATTAACGGTTATTGCAGTTGCGTTTAGGTTGTCGACATGAAATGGTGTTTCGGCAATAGTGAGATTAATTACGTTCCCACTTATTTCAGGAGGTTGAATTGCGACATTCAACATGTTCGCCCAAACGTAGGAGGGAAGAATACTCTCTAGTCCCTTTAACGTACCTATTGCACCTATTCCCTTTAATAATGTACGTCTTGAAATAGAATTAGATTTCAACTATGCCTTTTCCTATGCCACTCTGCCTTCATTAATGAGGATAACGTATTGGGGTAGTATCTTGCGACCAATCGAAGTGTAACAATAATGTAGTCCGACAATCGGCTTCTTTCAACGTTCAATTTCTGATTGGTGTAAGAAACTAGCTGCTTAGTTCGGACATTATTTGTTGAATTTAAATTTTTGGGTCGAAAGGGGTCATTCGTGAACGTCTGCTTTGTGCCAAAAGCGGACATTCGTGGATATGACTTTGTCGTGGGATACTGGTGGGGCACTCAGAGATAAATAACCACCCAAAAAGACAACAAACCACAATAAACAGAGCAGATCAATTCATTGATTGAATTGCTTTAGTTTATTGCTACGTGCTGTAGTATATTGATGGCTAATGATTTGTAATCACTTTCCGTGATTGTGTTAATGATCTGTACGTCATAAAAACCCGTGCTAATATTCTCAACGACAATATCAGCATGGGCTGGTGTCATCAAAACCACTCCAGCAAGCAGTGCCAAAACAGTACATTTCCATAAAACTTTTGAAGTGGAAACGTTTCCACTAAAGGATAATGAGAACAAACTAATCGCTGAGGTGGGGAAGTGATATGTTGAAGGCAGTGACGTTGATTACAGTCATTTTCGTGGTCCTTTTAGCCGCGGGTATCGTCAAG
>JAZGCR010000142.1:0-5237 GCA_036477105.1 Nitrosomonadaceae bacterium
TCATTCTCCAGTACTGGTAGAGCTGGTAGCGTAGTTATAGTACCAATTTTCATTTATTCGTGACTTAGCTACCGCCATCAAATTTATAGAGGTAGCTATAAAGTAATAGGTGTATATCTAATTAGGATTAGCCAGATTCTGTAGCTCAAGCTTGAGGGTCCTGATATTTTGTTCGTGTATAGCTATTTCATTCTTGAGCTGTTGGATCCGGTCAAGGTATCTCTGGTAATTTCTTTCGCTGCCAATACGTTCTGGCTCGCCGTCGTTATATTCTTTTTTCTTTTCTTCAAAAAGTTTTGTCTCTTCGGCAATCTTCTTATCAATGGCCTCACGGCGACCTTCATTTCCATCGGCAGAAAGTTCCGGAGTTTTGGTTTCCAATTCTAAATTGATTTTTGGTACTATTGTAAGCGGCGGTAGTTTGAGCTTTTGGGCATCCTTCAGGGGGGCATTTGAATATGTGACATTGCCGCTCTTATCTACATGTTTGTATACCTCAGATTGCGCAGTACAGGAGATACTAAACAGAGCTAAAAATACGATATCGTTAATTTTCATAGAACCATCATTCAAGCCTGTTAAGGCTGATTGATCTCAATTAGAGGTTCGTAAGCTCCTTCTTCAGAGCGATAATATTCCTCTGATGCAATGATACATCATCTCTCTTTAAAGTTTGTTTTGCATTCGACAAGAGTTTCTTTTCTGCAGCCAGTTCATTTTCGAGGATATCGCGGCGTTTCAAATCTCTTTTCCTTTGTAACTTACTATCTACTCTGGGAAAATTTTTAGGTGTTGCCCTTTTGGCTTTGGCTAAAGCCCGATTGAGATGTACTGTTTTTGCACCCTTTATGCGGGTATTGGTATAGGTGACTTGCCCGTCTTTATCCACATGTCTGTAAATTTCAGCAGAAGTGACAGTAGTCATAACGGTTCCAATGATCATCAGAACTGGAATAACAATTAAAATTCTTGTTCTCATATTATTTAGTCAATGGATGTTCTATCAAATAGTTTAACCTGCCCAGTAATTATAGGTCTTTATGTAGACAGGTTTATTTCAGACCTCGTTATTTTATCAACGGATAACCCATTTTCTATAAGTAAAAGAAAGGGGTAAAACAACACCTTTTCTCCAACAGGTGGATACGCAGATTCTTTTATTTCGGAAATGTAACATGTTATTTATTTCTATCTTTTCTGGTATTTCGCTACTGCGCGGTTGTGATCTGCCAAGTTACTGGAAAAGTGTGATTCCCCATTTCCCTTCGCAACAAAGTATAGAGCATCGGTTTTAGCAGGATTCAGTGCTGCCTGGATCGAAGCTAATCCTGGCATAGCAATGGGTGTGGGTGGGAGGCCGAGGCGAGTGTAAGTATTGTATTCATGATCTGTTAGCAGATCCTTTTTGCGCAGATTGCCGTCGAATTTTTCGCCTAGGCCGTAAATAATAGTTGGGTCAGTTTGAAGCAGCATACCTGACCGTAATCGGTTAATGAATACGCCTGCGATCGTGACTCGATCAGTATCTTTACCAGTTTCTTTTTCAATTATGGAGGCCAGAATCAGAGCCTGATAGGGGTTTTCCAGAGGCAAGTCTCTAGTAGCTGTGGACCAGGCGGATGCTAGGTTATTTTGCATCACACGATAGGCCTGTTTCAATATTTCTGCGTCGCTGCTGCCTTGTATAAAATAATAGGTATCGGGAAAAAACAGCCCTTCTGCCACAGTTTCGCTTGCACCAATTAATTGCAGAATGTCCTGATCACTCAGTTTCGCAGTATCGTGCTGGATATAGGGGTGCTCATTCAGTGTTTTTCTAAGCTGGCGGAATGTCCAGCCCTCAATAAATTTGATTTCACTTTGATTAACATCCCCCTCGGTAATGTATTCCAGTAATCGAAGAGGCGAAGTGTTTTCGGAAAGCTTATAATCGCCCGCCTTGAGGGAGGAGGCATGCCCCATTACTCGTGATAGTAAAACGAATGACCAGGCATCAGATAAGACTCCAGCATCAGCTAGTTGCTGAGCAACATCTCTTAGGCTACTGCCTGACTTGATTGAAAATTCGTATGGGGCAACAGGAATATGAACGGCTATGTTGACATGGTAGAGAAACCATCCAGTAAATAGGAGGATTCCAGTTGAGCCTAGTAGAACCAAGCGTTTTAACATACACATGCCATGTAACGACAAAACTACATCTTTCGAAGAATCAGCGTGCCATTGGTTCCACCAAATCCGAAAGAATTTGACATTGCCACCTCAATTTTCATATTCCGTGCAGTATTAGACACATAATCTAGATCGCATTGCGGATCTTGGTTGAAAATATTAATGGTAGGTGGGGCAACTTGATGAAGTATTGCCAGTGCGGTAAATATTGCTTCAACCCCACCTGCAGCACCTAGCAAGTGTCCAGTCATGGATTTGGTGGAATTAACCACAAGCTTCTTTGCATGACCACCAAAACAGCATTTTACCGCTATGGTTTCAGCAATATCACCCAGCTGTGTGGAGGTGCCGTGAGCGTTAATGTAATCCACCTCAGTAGCATTTACACCCGCATTTTTGAGAGCATTAGTCATGCAACGAACAGCGCCTTTTCCATCCTGGCTGGGTGCTGTCATATGGTACGCATCCGCACTCATGCCGAAACCAGCTAACTCAGCATAAATCTTAGCACCACGTCGTTTTGCGTGTTCCATTTCTTCTAGTACTAGAATGCCTGCGCCTTCCCCTAGTACAAAACCATCTCTGTCCCTGTCCCAAGGTCGACTGGCAGTGTCTGGATCATTATTTCGCGTCGACAATGCCCGTGCCGAGGCAAATCCGCCAACGGCAAGCGGCGTTATACACGATTCTGCGCCACCCGCGACCATCACGTCTGTATCCCCATATTCGATCATGCGGGCGGAGCTACCTATGCTATGGGTTGCGGATGTGCAGGCAGTAACAATGGCGAGGTTTGGTCCCTTGAAGTTAAACAGGATAGACAAATTTCCAGCAATCATGTTGATGATCACACTGGGAATGAAGAAAGGTGAGATTCTGCGCGGACCACCCTCATGATAGGCGTTGTCCGTACTCTCGATCATTGGTAAGCCACCAATGCCTGATCCGATGTTGACACCAATACGATCAGCATCAAGGCCTGAGCCAGTAGCATCCTCAATGCCTGCGTCTTTTACTGCCTGGATTGCTGCAGCCATACCGTAATGGACAAAAATATCCATGCGGCGCGCATCCTTTGCAGATAGATACTGTGTGATGTCGAAATCCCTGACTTCTCCAGCGATCTGTGAAGAAAAGGCGGATGCATCAAAGCGAGTGATCTGAGAAATGCCAGACTTACCGCTTAAGATGTTTATCCATGCATCTGAAGTGGTGTTGCCGACGGGCGAAACGATGCCCATACCAGTTATGACTACCCTGCGTTTGGGCAAGTTGGCTCCGAATGTGGGGTGAGTTAATGCAAGAAACTAATTCGTATGGGAATTAATGTAATCAATAGCCTGTTGAACGGTCTGTATTTTTTCTGCTTGTTCATCTGGAATTTCGCATTCAAATTCTTCTTCTAGCGCCATAACCAGCTCCACGGTATCCAACGAGTCTGCACCTAAGTCATCTACAAAAGACGATTCATTCTTAACCTCAGTTTCATTTACTCCAAGCTGCTCTGCTACAATTTTTTTTATACTCTGCTCTACTTTTTCCATCTAGGTCCCCTTCCTTTTCTTAGGTAAGAAAATTGCCGCTATTTTAACAAATTTCTAGCATTAACAAAACTAGAACATAATTATTGATCGAGAAAATACTATTAAATTTGTATTGATTCACGATGTTCAGTACAGATCGATGCTGATCTGTACTGAACTAAGATTTTACAAATTCATAACAAGCCTAGGATTTATGAAAATTTGTACATCTCCACGGTGATATTCTTTAGTTAATCCATATACATCCCGCCATTCACATGCAGTGTTGCGCCAGTAATGTATGCGGCAGATGGCGAAGCAAGGAATGCCACTGCTGAGGCTATTTCTTCGGATTGTCCTAGTCTAGCTAGTGGCACGTACTGGATCAGGTCTCGTTGCTGTTTCTCCGTAAGCGCGCGAGTCATATCTGTATCAACGAAACCTGGAGCTACGCAATTTACCGTAATATTACGGCTACCTACTTCGCGTGCCAGTGATTTGCTGAGACCAAGCACCCCAGCTTTGGCAGCGGCATAATTGGCCTGCCCAATATTACCCGTGGCACCCACTACTGAGGATATATTGATAATGCGCCCAGAGCGTGCTCTCATCATGGCACGCAGCACCTCACGACTTAGACGAAATACCGACTTAAGATCTGTTTCCATGATTTCATCCCACTCTTCATCTTTCATTCGGACCAACAGGTTGTCGCGAGTTATGCCGGCGTTGTTCACCAGTATCGTAATTTCACCAAATTTTTTACGTGTTTCTGCAAGAACATCTCCAATCTGATCGGCATCGTTAACATTTAACACCATACCCATACCTTGTATGCCAGCTTCGTTTAGATAGCAACTGATGCTTTTAGCACCTTCCACAGTGGTTGCAGAGCCAACTACTGTGGCACCATCCTTGCCTAACTTTAGTGCAATGGCCTGACCAATACCACGGCTGGCTCCAGTTATCAATGCTATTTGATTTTGTAACATGATCTCTCTCTACTTGCTTAACCACGAAATATGGTCATCACTGATAAATCAGAATTTGAAAATTTATATATATGCCTATCGCCTGTCTACACCTACATCAAAACGTTTATAGTCTGTCGGAGTGCTGCGCCATCTGTCAATGCTATGTTTTGTAAATTCTTGTCTATAAGCTTGTTAAGTCCTGTCAATACTTTGCCTGGCCCACATTCTGCCACGTGGGTGATGCCTGCTGCAGCGAAGGCATGGATAGTTTCTGTCCATCGTACTGGGATACATAATTGTTGCACCAAAATATTCTTGATAGCAGTGGTATTTTTGTGTTGTTGTACATCCGCATTATGCACCACGGGGATACTCGGTGTTCGCAGCGTCAACATTTCCAGTCGCTGCTGCATTTTTTCTGCTGCTGAAGCCATTAGTGAACAGTGCGAGGGCACGCTCATGGGTAACAGTACTGCCAGCTTTGCGCCTTTCTTCTTAGCTAGTTCAATACCACGCAATACTGCATTCTTATGCCCTGCAATTACAACCTGTCCAGGTGAGTTAAAAT
>JAZGCR010000143.1:0-14607 GCA_036477105.1 Nitrosomonadaceae bacterium
GCTGTTTGCTGTGGTGCTGCGATCTTATTTATGTCGCCAAGACTCAGTATGCTTGCTTGTTAATCCCCAGAGCAGCAGAAATTACGCTTCTTTCTTTAATTGACGGCTTTTATCACCACTGGCAAATCCAACGAGAGGCTGTTGAATATTTTTACCGAAAGCGATGACCTTGAACAGTTCACCCATTTCGGCGGGACTCACTAATTTCTGCAATTGATTAGCCATGGGTAAAAAGTCACCTACATTTTCTACCGGTATTCGTGCAAGAATTTCGGTGATGCCACAGTTGATGAGGAAATGTGCCTGGGAGGTATATCCTAACAACTCGAGCCCTGCCCCTGTCGCTACCTCAGCGATTGAACTAAAATCTACATGACTGGTGATATCCTGCAGGCCTGGAAAATAAAACGGATCGTCGTGGGCATGGTGACGGTAATGGCAAATCAGCGTTCCACGATTTCGCTGGGAGTGGTAGTACTCATTGTACCCGAAACCGTAATCGATCAGCACTATTGCACCCTGTTGTAAAACACCCGCTAGGCTTCGCATAAATCCACGTGTGGAAAGACTGATTTCGCTGACATAAGTGCCAACATTCTCGCCATCGGAATTAATCTGGGAACTTAGTTCACGTGCAACCTTGAAAAGTTCTCTGTTAACCAGTAAGTGGTCGCTCCACTCGAGTGCCCTACCATTCCATGCCACACCACGCTCGAATAAACTGGTACCACGCCATACAACCAAATGAACCGGCATAGCGTCGAGCACTTCATTTGCAAGTATCAGACCCTTGAATTTAGTGGGCATATGTTCCAACCAGCCAACCCGAGACAAAAGGTGTGGTGCAAACTTTTCAAACAATTCTTTCTGCCGCTTTCGCAATTCTCCACTGACTTCGAGAATAAAATAATGCTTTGGCAGCCTTTCAAGTTTTTCCAGCTCAAGTAACAAATCGAGCGCCAGTTTACCGGTGCCAGCCCCGAATTCTAAAATATCGCCGCTATCCTCACCCATGCATTCAAGTACCTGTGCTCCTTGTCGCGCTATGGCTCTACCAAATAACGGAGAAATTTCTGGTGCAGTGACAAAATCTCCGGCGCCACCAAATTTAGCTGCACCACTACAGTAATAGCCCATGCCAGGTGCATATATTGCCAACTCCATATAACGTGTAAATGGAATCCACCCCCCCGCAGTAGCAATCTCAGCACAAATCATCTCTTGCACGGCACAACTATGCTGGCAAGCGGATCTAGTTGGTGTCGGCAGTGACAACATCGGCTTAAGAGTATCCTTATGGTAAATTATCGAAATCTAGGGGCTCTAAATTAACGATTGTAGTGGGTACCTTTAAAAATTCAAGGTTCAAAATAAGACTAAGCGTATATAACTAAATATTGTGACGTAACAGAGTAAGCAGTTAATACGCACAACTTCTGGTCACCAATTTGGATTTCTAGAAATACCCTAGAGGAGATTGTGATGCAAGGTAAAATTGTACTAATTACCGGTGGTACCAAACGCTTAGGTGCAGCCATCTGCCGCAAACTGCACACTGTGGGTATGAATCTGATGGTGCATTATCGATCCTCTGAAAGGGAAGCACGAATGTTGCAAACTGAACTCAATCAGGTGCGTCCTGGCTCAGTTGCATTAGTGCAGGCTGACTTGCTCGATATCACCCGGCTACCAAATCTAGTCACCGAAACTATAAAACATTTTGGCAAAATGGATTCACTTGTCAATAATGCTTCCAGCTTCTCTCCCACTCCGATGGGAGAGATTACAGAAAAGTCATGGGACGAGCTTACTGGCAGTAATTTCAAGGCACCGCTCTTTTTATCTCAAGCAGCAGCGCCGTATCTAAAGAAACAACGCGGCTGCATTGTCAACATTGTCGATATTCACGCCGTATGGCCGCTGAAAAAGTACGTGATATACAGTTCTGCGAAAGGTGGACTGGCCACACTTACTAAATCTCTAGCGCTAGAACTTGCACCAGAGATCCGGGTAAATGGTGTTTCTCCAGGCCCTATTCTGTGGCCAGAAAACGGCGAATGGTCAGACGAATTAGCTCGCCAGCGTATTATTGGAAAGACACTCCTCAAGCGAACAGGCGAACCGGATGACATCGCTAAAACGGTACTTTTCTTGATCTCTGACGCGCCTTATATAACGGGCCAGATCATAACAGTGGATGGCGGACGCAGCATGAATTTATAGAGAACGAAGCATTGAACGCGGATACCCGTTAAGAGCTCCCCATTCTCTACACCCTAGAAACAACATATCTTGATCTTGCTAAAGTGAACTGGCCCAGACCAGCTACCGAATTTAGGATAAAATGAATCCTTGATTACTTTGCAACTCCCACCATGAGAAAATCCCACGTCCCCCGCCGTACTAAGTCTCCACGTGCTGTACAGGAACTTGCCCGTCTAGCTGCAGGACTTGCAGCTTCTGGTAGTCGCATAGAGGATACCTTTTGGGAGAATCGACTCGGGGTAAAAATAAACGCACAGTTACGTACGGGGGATGATCAAAACCTAGAAGCGGCATTGGAATTACTTTATGATACTGACCCAGCTGGTTATGGCGAATTCATCTATGCTATCGAGGCTGCAATCGAGTGTGGCACGTTGACACATGAAGGCTGTATCTATGATGTGCTAATGTTTGCTGCACCAGTGCTAACATGGTCGCGTTTTACGATTCCTTCCGGCTCGATACCCGAAGCGGTTTTAAACAATCTTCGAGAGCAGTTCCGGACACATATGTTGTTAGAAGACGTTCAGTTTTCGCTGGCAGATTACCTTTTCAGTCCTGACCAATTGCCGCGCGGTTATCGTTTCACACACGAACTAGCTGGTAAGTTATGGGCTGCTGCTGCAGGTGGACAGGACTTACACATGAATCCGCACCAACTTGCTGAAACAGGACGTTTTCTATCAGATACCCGTTATCTTCTCGGTGCGATTGCAGTACCACAGGGAAAGCCCATGTTTCGCTGGCAGGAAGCTAGTGGAAAAAACCAAATAAGGAGTGGAGTATTTGGTGTGAAATCTTCGAAGCAGGAGATACTCCTTTTATGGAAAACCCAGTGTGGCGAAGCTCTACGCTCACTATTTCAGGGTTGTGCGTTAGAACTGTTGTTGCCCGATGGGTTTTTTTCCGCGTGGCGTATGGCAGATCGTCTTGCTCGCCCCTATTCTATGCATGCAACCGTTGATTTTTTGCAGTCAACCTTAAATATTCCGGCGAGTGGCCTTCGCGCAGTGATTGCACCATTCCATGACCAATTGCTAGAAGAATACCGTGTAAGTTTCACCTTCAGAGATCGTGATGATGTGCTATACGGTATTGTATGGGCACTGGTTGGTGAGGAAGACGAAAACAGCGACACCGTTACACAAATAGAAACTACGCTGCAGGAATGCAGCATAACTCACATAACACTTCTAGATAATCGTTTCCCTCTAGAGTATTGCGAGGAGTGTGGTACGCCCTTGTTCCCAAACCCAGAAGGCGAGGTCGTTCATGCTGAATTTCCTGAAGAAGGAGAAAAAATACTGGTACATCTACACTAATACAAACCTGGTCTTGTCAAAATAAGGATCATTTCTCGATCGGATATCGCTCATATATGAATAGAATAGATCAGTAAATCTAAGCATGAGTGAGAAACATAGCTTACACCACAGCAATTTTATTTGCGTACTGCATCAATTCCATTTTATTCACATCAGATTAGGAGATTGTTACGCCATGAAAATATCTGGCTAGTGAATACATATTTACCCAAGCCCATTAAATTGTTTTAACCACATGTGTCCAGAAATTCAATAGATTTTTCCAAGCTTAGCCGCCATAATCGCTTTGTTCAACTAACGACAAACTTTACCACTCTATATTTATGAAGTTTCTTTTTGACATTTTCCCGGTCATCCTATTTTTTGTCGCGTTCAAGTTTTATGACATTTTCGCTGCAACTGCTGTAGCTATTGCTGCTACTTTTGTTCAAATTGTCTGGACTTGGTTTCGTCACCGCAAGGTAGAAAACATACAGTGGGTAACCCTCATAATCATTGTCATCTTCGGTAGCTTAACACTGATACTACGAGATGAGACCTTTATCAAATGGAAACCAACCGTACTATATTGGGTGTTCACTAGTGCACTACTCGTTTCTCATGCTGTATTTAAGAAAAACCTGATCCGTGCCATGCTAGAAAAAAAAATCTCGTTGCCAGAAGGAATATGGAGCAACCTTAATCTTAGTTGGGCAACATTCTTTGCATTAATGGGTGTAATTAATCTCTATGTGGCTTTTAACTACCCCACTGATATCTGGGTAAGTTTCAAACTATTTGGGTCAACAGCACTGATGTTAGTATTTGTAGTATTACAGGGGCTTATGCTGGGAAAATTTATAACGGAGAATGAGGACAATAACACGTGATGCTTTACGTGATAAATGGTGAAGATACTCCAAATAGCCTGGAAAAACGTTTGGCATCTCGTCCTGCTCATCTGGAACGCATCAAAGTCTTACAGGAGGAAGGGCGCCTTATCCTGGCTGGCCCATACCCCGCGATTGATAGTTTTGACCCTGGCCCGGCTGGATTCTCTGGCAGCCTGATCGTAGCAGAATTTGTGTCGCTGGAAGCAGCGCGCACTTGGGCTAAGGCTGATCCATATGCCACTTCCGGCGTGTATGCGGAACTCACGATCAAGCCATTTAAAAAAGTTTTGCCAATATGAGCACAATTAAATTGATCAAGCAGAAACTTGCCGTTCTTCATCCAGAGAAAATTGAAATTTTGGATGAAAGTGCCAAACATGAAGGTCACGAGGGGGCTAAGAACGGTGGTGGTCATTTTTTTCTTACCATCGTATCATGCGATTTTTCCAAAAAATCGACCATGGACCGGCATAGGATGATATATGCCGCTCTGGGAGAAATGATGAAGAAGGATATTCACGCACTGAGCATAAAAGCGTATACTCCCGAAGAAATTTGATTTGATTCAACTCACTAAAAGGAAAACCCCATGCACTTGATGAAATTTTCGCAATTAATTGTACTTTGCATTTCTGGCCTAGTAGTTGTTACCACGGCTCATGCTCAGTCTGCAGCACCTATGGCCAAAGTAAATGGGGTTGTCATTCCAAATTCGCGCTTCGATATAGTAATGAAGGGACTCACTTCTCAGGGTCAAAAAGATACTCCTGAGACAAGGAAAGCTGTACGCGATGACCTGATAAAGCAGGAGGTACTAGCTCAGGAGGCTATAAGAAAGGGACTCGATAAAGTTCCAGAAATTGCAACCCAGATTAAGATTGTCCGTCAGTCTGTCCTGATCAGGGCACTTCAAGCTGATTTTATAAAGGACCACCCAGTAACCGAAAAAGAACTGCGTAAAGAATATGAAGCGGTGAGCGCAGCTACGTTGGGTGATCAGGAATACAATCCACGTCACATCCTGGTCAGCACTGAGGAAGAAGCAAAAGACATTATTGTACGTATCAAGAAGGGCGCTAAATTTGAACAGATGGCTAAGGATAAATCTACCGACGACGGATCTAAAAACAAGGGCGGCGAACTTGGCTGGACCTCAGCCAGAAGCTATGCACAACCCTTCGCTGAGGCCCTAGTCAAATTGAAGAAAGGCCAAATGACCCAACAACCTGTAAAAACTTCCTTCTGTTGGCACATAATTCGACTTGATGGTATGCGTCCCCTCAAAATACCACCCTATAAGGAAGTTAAACAGAAGATCCAACAGCGTGTGCTACAGCGTAAATTTGCAGCTTATCTCGAAGAACTACGTGGTAAAGCTAAGATCGAATAGTCGCAACATTCGTGTGTTTTGAAGACAAAGAAGGCGGTCATTTGACCGCCTTCTTTCAAATCATATTCCACTTACGTCTCTATCCGTATTCGTGGTGCCAGCGAACATAATAACTCATAGCTGATCGTACCAGCTGACTGCGCTACTTCGTCTACGGGCATTCCTTCCCCCCAAAGTATTACTGGACTACCCACACCTGCACTCTCAATCCCACTTAAATCCACATGCAGCATATCCATAAACACACACCCAAGAATACGGGTACGCCTACCGTCTACTAATACTGGTGTACCAATGGGCGCATGCCGCGGGTATCCATCTGCATAACCACCAGCGACGATACCAACACGCATGGGCCGATCTGCACGAAAAATGTAACCGTATCCAATCCCATCTCCCGAACGAAGATTCTGCACCGCGATGATTCTGCTAGATACTGTCATGGCTGGACGTAAATCCAGTTCGCTAGCAGTTGTATCAGAAAATGGTGATGCACCATAGAGCATGATGCCAGGACGCACCCAGTCAGCATGTGTATCAGGATGGCGTAAAATAGCTGCAGAGTTGGCTAATGAGCGTGGCAAATTCCGTCCTGCAGTAGCAGCGTTAAAACATTGTAGTTGCCCTGCTACCTCCATCCCCCCGTTGGGCTCATCAGCACAAGCAAAATGTGTCATCAATGTAATTTGGCCAACAGCAGGATTGGTCTTCAGTGACTCTAGTGCAGCAGGAAATTGCGCGGGAGTAAACCCTAGACGGTTCATACCAGTGTTGAGCTTCAGAAACACATCCAGTCCTCCAGGTCGTCTGTAGGCGGGTAGCATCTCCAGTTGCTCACTGTGATGAATTACAGTACATAATTGGTATTGCTCGAACAACGCTAATTCCGTTGTTGAAAAAAATCCCTCAATTAACAAGATAGTCTGGTGATAACCAGCCTCTCGTAAACGAATTGCGGCGTCTAATTCCAGAATCGCAAAACCATCTGCACTCTTAAACGCTTCGGCGGCACGCAGCAATCCGTGACCGTAGGCGTTAGCTTTGATTACCGCCATCACTCGCAAGCAGGGGGCATGACGACGAACTACGGAAAGATTGTGTTCAAGCGCAGAAAGATCAATCAGGACACGGATGGGACGCGACATTTATTCAGTGTTTAGAAATATTCACCACTTATCTTTTTAACATACAAGTAAAATTCATACTGTAAGTCTGGCGCATCATTCAATCACAAATCTTGTTGTTAGGGTAGTGTTTACCAAGAATTTAATAGTTGAGTAATGGATCGCGACGGTTGCATTGGTCGTCAAAGCTGTTTCATGTTATAAGACTGCAGCCTAAAATAAACATGGATAACTATGGCATTCTTCAGCGCCTAACAACAATTTGGGGAAAAAAGCTTGAAACGTGGTTTCTATACCATCATGGCGGCACAGTTCTTTTCGTCGCTGGCAGACAATGCACTGTTGGTTATTGCTATCGCACTACTGATAGATCTGCATGCCCCCGCGTATCTCACCCCTATGCTCAAATTTGTCTTTGTATTGTTCTATGTGATTCTTGCTCCTTATGTCGGTGCATTTGCTGACTCCATGCCTAAGGGACAGGTGATGTTTATCAGCAACACCATCAAGATTACAGGTTGCGGTTTACTTTTTTTGGCCTCGCACCAGTATCTCGCTCTCGCTGCATATGCTTTCGTGGGGCTAGGCGCTGCCGCATACTCCCCCGCCAAGTACGGCATACTAACTGAGCTGCTGCCACCGGAGAAACTGGTAGCTGCCAATGGCTGGATTGAGGGACTAACAGTAGCCTCTATTATCCTTGGCACGGTTTTGGGTGGTGTGTTAATTACGCCAGCGGTTTCTACTATATTTCTGGAGTTTGACTTTCCCATTATCGATACTGGCGTGGACACTGCTACTGATGCATCTATTTTCCTTATCGCCGTTTTCTATATCATTGCTGCCACTTTCAATTTATATATTCCTAACACTGGGGTTGATCATCGCATTCTCAATAAAAATCCAATTTTCCTGATTCATGATTTCAGACATTGCTTCAAGTTGCTGTGGACTGACAAGCTAGGACAGATTTCGCTCGCTGTAACAACATTGTTCTGGGGAGCAGGCGCAACGCTGCAATTTATCGTACTGAAATGGGCCGATATAGCCCTCGACTATCCACTACACAAAGCAGCACAACTGCAAGGCGTAGTTGCCGTAGGTATTGCAATAGGTGCTGTGATGGCTGCACGGCTAGTGTCCCTAAGACAATCAGTGAGAGTGATCCCCCTTGGTATCGCTATGGGTATCGTAGTAATGGCCATGATAATAGTACACGACCTGTGGATCGCGATCGTTTTACTTATGCTGATAGGTGGGCTGGCTGGATTCTTCGTGGTACCGATGAACGCTCTGCTACAACATCGCGGACATATTCTGATGGGTGCAGGCCACTCTATCGCAGTACAAAACTTTAATGAGAACTTGAGCATTCTTGTCATGTTAACAATGTATGCTTTGTTGGTAAGTTTTGAAGTGCACATTTACTCCGTCATAATCATGTTCGGTTTATTCGTAGCTGTAACCATGATCCTGGTACGCCGGTGGCACTTTCTTAACCAAAGCAAGGAAGATTCTTTACATCTAATCGGGGCACATAAAAAGCTTTGAGGATATCGCTAAAAATCACTAGTCTGCCACAAGAATAGTTCTACAACATTGTCTGCATGGTTTTTCTGGCAAAACATAAATCCTCCCATACCTTTGCTTTGTCAGTCTGTATACGCAACAGATAGGCCGGATGATATGTGACAATTAAAGGAATACCCGAATACTCATGCAACTTACCACGCAAACTGGCGATAGTAGCGCCAGTATTCAAGAGGTTTTGTGCCGCAACTTTTCCCAGCGCAATGATAAGTTTTGGCTTGATCAGTTCAATTTGCCTTGTAAGATAGGGCTCACATTGTTGCGCTTCACTAGGGTCTGGATTTCTGTTAGCAGGAGGGCGACATTTGACGATATTGGCAATATAAATATTCTTACCACGCTTCAGATTGATTGCCTCAAGCATGTTGTCCAGCAATTTTCCGGCCGGACCAACGAAAGGCTCGCCCTTGAGGTCCTCTTCGACACCCGGTGCCTCACCTATACACAACCAATCGGCATTCTCATCACCCACGCCAAACACTGTCTTGGTGCGGGCCTGGCACAATGAACAGGCTGTGCAGCTGACCACGCTTGCCTTGAGCTCGGCCCAGTCCGAATGCAGAATTTGCAAACGCCTATCATTAGTTGCGCCAACAAGTGGGCTGGGCACCTGTGCCATATGACTGGCCCGATAATTCTCTCTAGTACGCCACAACGGAACCAATCCCAATTCCTTGAGAACTTCTTCGCGTCTAGCACTCATAGCGTCAACTCCATAACAATAGCATCCTCGCGTCTACCCATCGCAGGATAATAGCCTGTGCGAGTTGCAACCCGTCTAAAACCTATCCGCTCATACAACCTGGCAGCACCAAGATTGGATTTACGTACCTCTAGGAATATAGATCGTGCGTGATGTTCTTTGGCAAGACAAATAAAGTGCTGCAACAATTTCTCTCCACACCCTTCTCGTTGCCATCCTGCAGCAACACCAAGCGTAAGCATATGAGCCTCATCGGAGCCAATTGTCATCACGCCGTAGCCAAAAATATGGCCGGCTAACTCTAATACATAGCAATGGTATCCTGAACTCATCGAATCTCCGAAATTGCCCCGTGTCCAAGGAAAAAGAAAAACTTCCTGTTCAATGACTATAACCTCATCTAAATCTGTCACTAACATTTGCCTGATTCCTGGCATTTCCTTTAATTGGGCACTCATCTTTCGCTTTCCTTTAAAGCCACCTTGTTGCGGATATAAATTGGGACAGCATCAGCCGGGTCAACTCCAAGTCCCTTCGCAAAACCTTTTTCAGCCAATAGTGTCATCTCCCGTGCGTGGGGTTTAAGATCACTTTCAATACGAGTAATGCAACTACCATAATGACTACGCAAGACTTCGCCATATTTACCAAAGCCACTGCCACAACCAACCCAATTATCTCCTGGTACTAACGGCGCACGTTGTGGCAAGCAAAGAGTTGGTATGCTCACCGGTTGCCAATCGTCCGCAGATTTTACATAGGCAGCATGATAAATCTCGCCCATGTTGGCATCGATCGCCGTGATCACGCTATTATTACTAGCTCGCTGTGCCAAAGCTTCCAGTGTGGAGATACCTATTACTGGTAGATTTGAGCCGAAAGCCAGTCCCTGCGCTACCCCACAAGCAATGCGCAATCCCGTAAATGATCCGGGCCCGGCACCGAAAGCGATGCCATCCAATTGCACCAGCGTCAATCCAGCCTGCGTTAGTAATTCCTGCAACATTGGTAGAAGAAGTTCGGAATGCCGCTGTCCTGCAAAAACCTCTCGGCTCAGAAATTCCCCATCTATCCAAAGCGCAGTTGAACAGTATTCAGAGGAGGTATCGAAAGCAATAATTTTCAAGGTGGCAAGTTCAAGGAATATCGAGAATTTTAGTAAATTCAATGATATCCATTTCTCAGTGAATTTTTGTGTGGAATTTACTGTCCACTTAATTGTAGCAGTGATATGCTGAAAGTGAGGGTGTTTTCTCTGCCTATATCGCTACGCAATCATTTCATGGAGGGCATACTATGAGCATTACGTGGATTCTTGTCGCAAACGCAAGCGCAGCATATCTCTACGCAAACTATGGACCAAAAAAAGGACTTCAGAAACTCAAGGAATTTGAGCACAACGCTAGCAGAGGAAAGGCTCTAGACTTGGTTTCAGACCGTCCCGGACAATACAATGGTCATGGAAATGGTCACGGCTCCTTCATGCCCGCTACTGATCCGAAACAAAACGAAGCTCAGCACTTTGCCCTTCAGCTTGCCAAAGAACTTGATCATGGACGCATTGCCAATAGTTACCAGCGTCTGATCCTAGTTGCTTCTGCGCCCTTTATAGGACTCATTAACGGCAACTTGGGCAGCCATGTGAGGATTCTGGTAAGCGACAGCTTTGAAAAGGATTACACCAAGGTCAGCAAGAAACAACTGACAAAGCATTTAGAAAGCTGTATTTATCTTTGAGTCGGATACCAAGGGCCAATGTCCGATAGGGGTATAAACTGATCTGTCACTCACCTGTTCCGATTTCACCAGTATCCACTCACTTACAGGCCAAACAATCGGCTCCGCCAAACTTTTCAACGATTTAGGCAAAACATGGGGCTGAACCTTTCTGACCAGCGTTATGTGTGGCGTAAAAGCTCTGTGATCGAACGAAAATCCATTGGCAAACAAGGCATCCTTCAAAGAACCCACTAAATTAAAAAGTTCCAGTGGAACCTCACCTGCTCCTGCGTAGACTACGCGGTTGAATTTCCAGTAGCGAATTCCATCCACAATAAAATTAAAAGCCCGCCCCTTTACAGTATTAGCTGCTAAACATAGCGCATCCAACTGACTAGTTCCCATTTCTCCCAGAAAAATCAGTGTGAGATGAATGCTTTCTGCTCTGGTTCTCTGTCCACCGCAGACTAATTCCAGCTTCTCTGACAGACCGCATAGTTGCCGCCATACTGCATCTTTCGGCCATATCGCAAAGAAAACACGGACAGACCTTCCCGATGTCTGTATTTGTCTCAGCCGTCCACATTCTCTGTTCTGATAATCAGGCATACTGCCTCCGCCTCGATACCCTCGCCCCGTCCTATCGGACCTAGATGCTCAGTGGTTTTGGCTTTGATATTGATATCCTTAGCCTGCACCCCAAGGTCATATGCAATGTTAGTAATCATGGCCGGAATGTGTGGTGACATTTTAGGTGCCTGTGCAATAATCGTCGCATCAATATTGATCAGCTTGTAGTTATTCTCTCCCAATAAATGGCAGACTTCCCGCAGTAAAATCCGACTGTCAATATTCTTGTAGCGCGGATTAGCATCTGAAAAATGCCTGCCAATATCTCCAAGCGCAGCCGCGCCTAGTAATGCGTCGCAAATTGCATGCAACAACACATCGGAGTCGGAATGCCCGAGTAAACCCTTCTCATAAGGAATCGTTACGCCGCCAATGATAAGCTTACGGCCTTCGACCAACTGGTGCATATCAGAACCTTGCCCAATTCTAGCCACACTCACCATGCCCCTCCTTTTGTTGTGCTTGTAGTATCAGTTCCGCCAAAATCAGGTCCTGTGGGTAAGTTATTTTTAAATTACGTGCGTCGCTAAGTACCAACTTAGGATGCAAACCCAATGCCTCAACTGCGCTAGCGTCGTCAGTCATAGTCATGCTGCCGGGCCTACTCAAAGCATCCACCAGCAGCTTGTAGCGAAACATTTGCGGCGTTTGTGCCTGCCACAAACCTTTCCTGGATTCAGTGCGCTCAACCCGACTGCTAGCACCGCTTCGTTTTAGTGTATCGGCCAAGGGAACCGCTAGCAACCCGCCCACTGCATCGTCAGTGAGTTCGCTCATTAACTTATCAAGTTGCGTTTCACTCAAACAAGGTCGTACTGCATCATGCACTAGTACCCAATCATCATCGCCGATGGACAATGCATCCGGTGCTGCTTTGAGACCATTGAGTATGCTCATGGCACGAGTTGCGCCGCCACAATCAAACACAACTAGCTTGTCAGAAAATTCCGACCAGTCATGCTTTAACCACTCACTATCGCCAGGCGCAAGAACAACAAACACGCTAGCAATCTCTGGAGAACGACACAGTGTACGTAAAACATAATAAATCATTGGCCTGCCAGCTAGTGGCAAATATTGTTTGGGCAGATTATTCTCCATGCGCGAACCGAAACCTGCCGCTGGAATTAATGCAAAAAATTTTGACATCATGTAATTGTAACCAAAAAATAGACTTTCTTCCTGACAAGTCTTTAGAACAGATTTTTTGTATAACATAGAATACTAAGTAATAGAGGCAGATGCAGCCTATCCAGCTTACTGTATAATTCCATTTTTTTGCATTATTGGATAAAGCGTATATGGAAGCAGAACAAATCAACACTATTGCCAACCAACTCGCCGATCTAAATAGTCGAGCCATAGAGTTGCGGAGGTATCTTTGACTTTGACGCTAAGCAAACGCGTCTGAACGAACTCTCCCAGCTAGCAGAGGATCCCGCAATTTGGGGTGACAGTAAACGCGCTCAGGAATGGGGACGCGAAAAGAAAATTCTGGAAGACATTATCTTTACTCTAGAAGCGATTGGACAGCAATTGCAAGATGCTAGTGATCTGTTCCAAATGGCAAGAGAAGAAGATGACAATACTATGCTCGAAAGCATCTGCAGCGATGTAGGGAAACTGGAAATGACAGTGGCAGACATGGAGTTTTGCCGCATGTTTTCCAATCCGATGGATCCCAATAACTGCTTCTTGGAAATTCAATCTGGTTCTGGCGGCACAGAAGCGCAAGATTGGGCGGCGATGCTAGAACGCATGTATCTGCGTTATTGCGAACGGCGTGGTTATAAGGTGGAAGTGCTAGAGGAATCTTCCGGTGAGATCGCAGGTATCAAGAGCGCTTCTCTCAAAATATCTGGCGATTACGCCTACGGCTATCTGCGCACCGAAAGTGGCATTCACCGGTTAGTGCGTAAATCACCATTTGACTCTGGTAATCGCCGTCACACCTCGTTTGCCAGCATATTTATCTATCCAGAAGTAGACGATGCTATCGAAATAGAAATCAATCCTGCAGATTTGCGCATCGATACTTACCGCGCTTCCGGTGCAGGTGGACAACACATCAACAAAACAGATTCGGCTATCCGCATTACTCACAATCCCTCCGGTATTGTCGTGCGATGCCAGAATGACCGATCACAGCACCGTAACCGTGCAGAAGCAATGGCAATGCTAAAGTCGCGCCTATACGAGGCAGAATTGCGTAAACGCAGTGACGAAAAACAAGTTATCGAAGACTCCAAAACTGACATCGGTTGGGGACACCAGATACGTTCTTATGTACTGGACCAGTCTCGTATCAAGGATCTACGCACAGGTATAGAGATCGGCAATACTCAAGGAGTACTCGATGGTGGGTTGGATGATTTTATCCGGGCAAGTTTGAAACAGGGTGTCTGATCCACAGTTAGAAAAAGATGACACTATTATTTTGCGCCACTTTTTTCTCTCGGTTATCGACGCCTTTGGTGGGCGAGACTCAAGATATTTTACACAATGTTTAGGTTCATTCCTTCAAATTACCCATACTCGCTTTGACCAAGTCTGCTTTTATAAACGTATCTAAATACGCTTCGTAACCTTCCTCACTTATCCTCTCTAACGGGATAAATCGTAAAGATGCCGAGTTAATACAGTAGCGCTTCCATGTCGGCTCTGGGCCGTCATCAAACACGTGCCCCAGGTGCGAATCAGCTTGCCGCGAGCGCACTTCTGTCCGCGCCATACCATACTTGCGATCTTGCTTTTCTACAATTCCACTACGCTTAACTGGGCGCGTAAAACTCGGCCAGCCAGTACCGGAATCAAACTTATCCAATGAGCTAAAAAGCGGCTCACCCGATACCACGTCTACGTAAAGCCCTGGCTTATAATTGTTCCAATACGCATTCTTGAAAGGCTGCTCCGTACCGTTTTGCTGTGTGACGATAAACTGTTCAGTGGGCAATTTTTGTTTCAACTCGGCCAGGTCTGATTTCTGTAA
>JAZGCR010000144.1:0-2800 GCA_036477105.1 Nitrosomonadaceae bacterium
ACTTCATATTCCTTCATGCCGGGTCGAGTCGTCCGCATTGCGCGGCGGTGAGCGCCAGTAGAAATTTCAGCTGCGCGGCGCATGACCTGAAGTTCTTCCGCACTTTTGAACAAGCGCATCTCGTCCAGCAATAATCGACTATCACAAATTTCTGTAGGTGCAGAAATACCACTCCGCACCTGTTCCCTTACCCGGTTAATCCAGCCAGTCAGGCGCATGTCCCACCCAGTATCCTGCCCCAACGCAAAGTAAACTTTGGGCTGGTTGACGAGTAACTTGGGCAGCATTTCATCCAGCCTAGAAATAGAGTATGTTTCATCGAGGCCAAAAACTTCCTTCGCAGTCTCAGGACCGTAGCGAAAACCACTCCAGATTTCACGTTCTACATCCTTGTCTTGACAGAATAGTATGTCCTTAGTTGCGCCTTCATCGGTTCCTGCTACCATGACCAACACTGCATCTGGTTCGCTAAAACCTGTCAGATAATAAAAATAACTGTCAAAACGATAGGGATAATATCCATCACGACTCCGTACCCGCTTTGGTGAGGTCGGGATGATCGCCACCCCTTTCTGCATCTGTGATGCTAAATGTCGGCGACGTATGCCATAAGATTTAATCGGAATCATAGATAAGGATTCTTGCAGGATTTATGAGATAAAGCAAAGCAAGCTAGAGTCTTTCCTATTCATTACTAAGTTGAACATCAAGTCTACGTAAGCGTTCCGGAGTACCAACGTCTACCCATACACCCTCATAATGTTCACCACCAACTTTCCCAGCAGCAATTGCCTGACATAGCTTTGGTGCAAGTTTCGCTACTAAACCAGGTTCGATGTCTTTGAAAAAAGCTGGTTTATAAACACCAATTCCGCTGAAAGTAAGTTTTTCCTTACCTTTTAGCGCCAACCTACCGGAATTAAGAACAAAGTCACCATCTGGATGGTGCTCTGGGTTGCTCACCAGCACCAGATGTGCAGAATACCCATCTAAATTCGCTTTCATCTGTCGTAAAATCGGTAACAATGTGGAAAAATCAATCTCGCAATAGATATCCGCATTAATTATAAGGAAAGGTTGTTCGCCCGGCTCATTTCCAACTTTACTCTTCAATAATGGCAACGCTTTAACAATACCACCTGCGGTTTCCAGCGCTATAGATTCATGGGAATAGCGGATGTTAATACCATAACGCTCACCGTCTCCCAATGCGGTTTCAATCATCTGCCCCAGATGAGCATGATTGATTACGATATCGACAAAGCCTGCGCGCGCTAGATTATCAAGATGATATTCAATCAGGGGTTTATTTCCCACACATAGCAACGACTTAGGCAACATATCAGTCAAAGGGTGCATACGTTCACCACGTCCAGCAGCCAGAATCATGGCTTTAAACGACTCCCTCTTAGGAGTCATGGCCAACTTCTATTTCCTGTCTCCCGCTTTCTAGCTCATCTAGCAACACCAGCAGAAAATTGAGTTCGTGATAACGCTCGCAGGTCTTTCGCAGATAATCCATCACCAGTGGCATATCTCTAAGATAATCATTCTTACCGTCGCGGTGACACAGACGCGCGAATATGCCCAATACTTTGATATGGCGCTGTACACCCATCCACTCAAAATCACGGTAGAAATCAGTAAAATTCTCAGCTACGGGAAGTCCAGTTTTTTTAGCTTTTTCCCAATAGCGTATTACCCAGTCCAGTATGCGTTCTTCGTCCCAGCAAATATAGGCATCCTTGAACAGTGATACCAAATCGTAAGTAATAGGACCATACACTGCATCCTGAAAATCAACAATACCGGGATTAGGAGTCGTAACCATAAGATTTCGTGAATGATAATCACGGTGCACAAATACTTTGGGCTGGGCAAGGTTGTTTTGCAAAATCCGCGTGAAGCCCTCGTCAAGTTCTGCTTTCTGTTTTAAATTCAGCACTACCTGTAAGTGTTTGGTTAGATACCAATTTGGAAACAGATTCAATTCTCTAAGAAACAGCGCTTCATCGTAATCCGGCAGTACACCGGAACAACTTGCCAACTGTATTCTAATAAGCGCATCCACCGCGTCACAATACAAACGATCAGCAATTGAGGAATCGGAACCCAGTGCTTCCAAATAAGTAGTACTATCAAGATCTGAAAGCAGCAAGAAACCTTGTTCCAGGTCCTGCGCCAGGACTTCAGGGACATGTACTTTTGCTGCAGAAAATACCTTTATCACGCGCAGAAACGACACACAGTCCTCATGCTGTGGCGGAGCATCCATCACGATCAATGTTTTATGGGCAAAATTCGCACTAAATGTTACGCGAAAATAACGGCGAAAACTTGCGTCAGCAGAAGCTGGTGATAGCAAGAAGGAGCTAGTGGGAAATTGCATCTTGATCCAATTTTCTAAATGCTGGTAACGTCCTAATTGCTTCATGATTGATCTACCAATTGCCTAATTCTACAAAGTATGAGATTTTATCATGCAAGTAAAATTCTTCATCCAAATGGATGATGGAGAAAAATAATGGAGGGAATCATGCTGAACCAAAAATTACTGGATGAAATTAGCACAAAAATCAACGACCTGGTAGCACAAAGCCCAGTAAAGGACGTGGAAAAAAATCTACGCATATTGCTGGCTGGAGTTTTTACTCGTCTAGATTTGGTGACACGCGATGAGTTTGACGTGCAACAGGAAGTGTTAAAGCGCACACGTGAGAAATTAAGCGCACTAGAAGCAAAAGTAGCAGAACTAGAAAACAATACTAGGAAAACTAAGAAAACGTGAATTTTGCAAACA
>JAZGCR010000145.1:0-2873 GCA_036477105.1 Nitrosomonadaceae bacterium
CCACTTCTTGCAAAAAGATTACATCAGCATTGAGAGCCCGCAAGCGGTCGCGCAGTTCGTGTATCATCATGCGCCGGTTGAAATGCGAAAATCCCTTGTGGATATTGTAAGTAGCTATATGCAGCTTATCTAGCATGTAATGAACGATAGAATTGGTGTGGTTTATAGGATGTAGGGATAGGGTACGCCTTACCTGTAAGCTCGTGTGTTGATTACCCTATGAAACTTCCAACATCCGTACTAGGTACTTTGCATCAGCTTGGCCGGCAAGGCGCGAAAGTTTGAGGGAATCGCCGGTCAGATCGGCGTGTTTATAAACATCTGCTCGTTGACAGTGATGTGCAAGTATTATCGCGCGTTTTTCCAGCACAGCTTTTGTCGTAACAATGCGCTGTTCACAGGCATCATCCTGTAGCGTGTCAAATTGTTTAAGCTCAATAGCTTCTGCTTGCATAGTTATTCCAATACCTAACAAGGAAAACACATTACTTCAATAAGACGAGAATACCAGATATGAGTTCTCGTAGATTCTTAAAGCGTACTATTTTCTTTTCTTCTACGTTTTTAATGTGGGACCAGTTTGCGTATTGCTTCCGCATTGCTCCATGAAAAAACTTTCTCCGCAGCTTCTTGCTGGGGAAGCCAGATATAACGCAGATGTTCTCGTGTTGCCACTGTGACCGGAATGGGTTCCGGTAAAAGCAAGCCGAAGGCATGCTCAGTATTGTGCGTCACGTCTGGAGCGTAACGCCATCGCCATTCCTGAAAAATCTCATATTTACTCAGAAGATTCAAGTCGGTTAACAAAAAACTAGCTGCATCCAGTCCCGTTTCTTCAGCGATTTCTCTTGCTGCTGTTTGTGATAGTGTTTCGCCCTGGTGTTGGCTACCAGTCACTGACTGCCAATAACCGGGGTGGTCAGTTCGTTCCAACAACAAGACCTGCAGATCAGGAGTATGGATCACTACCAGAACAGAAATGGGGGTTTTATATATCTCCATGACATCGGGTTAGAAACACCGAGTGGAACTGCAGAATGTCCATAAATCAAGTTCGTATCGGCGCTTCAAACCTTCGGCATCTCAGTATGTCTTAGCTGTATATGTAGTTCTCGTAACTGCTTTTCGTTTACTACGCTTGGTGCTTGGGTCAACAAGCACTGAGCACGCTGAGTTTTAGGGAAGGCAATAACATCGCGTATCGATTCTGCACCCGTCATCATAGTGACGATACGATCAAGGCCAAATGCAATTCCACCATGCGGCGGTGCGCCATACTGCAGGGCTTCCAGCAAAAAGCCAAATTTCTCTTGGGCTTCATTAACTCCGATATTCAGAGCACGGAACACTTTTAACTGTATTTCTTGACGATGAATACGTACCGAGCCTCCTCCAATTTCTGAGCCATTCAGCACCATATCGAACGCTTTTGATAGCGCTTTACCAGGATCGGTCTCCAACAAATTCTCGTGACCATCTGCGGGGGAAGTGAATGGATGGTGCAGTGCCTGCCAGCGATTTTCTTCCTCGTTTCGTTCAAACATTGGAAAATCTATAACCCATAAAGGTCTCCAACCAGGTTCAGCAAGACTTCGATCTTGTCCAACTTTTGCGCGTAACGCACCCAATGCCTCATTAACTATTTTGGCTTTACCGGCACCAAAAAATATAAGATCACCATCTTTGGCGCCAGTGCGCTCAAGAATAATTTTTACTACTGCTTCTGGTAAGAATTTCAATATTGGTGACTGCAGTCCTTCAAACCCTTTCTCCAAAGTATTAACCTTAATGTAGGCAAGCCCTTTGGCACCATAAATCCCAACGAAACTAGTGTAGTCGTCTATTTCCTTACGTGATAGTTCGCTACCTTGAGGTACACACAGTGCCGCTACACGCCCACCAGGTTTCTGCGCAGCTTCGTGGAACACCTTGAACTCCACTTCCTTCATCACATCGGTAAGTTCGGTTAGTACCAACGATATGCGTAAATCAGGCTTATCAGAACCATATTTCGACATAGCTTCAGAAAACGTCAGCCGTGGGAAGGGAGTTTGCAAATTAATTTGCATCACACAACTGAACAAACTACAAATCATCTCTTCCATCAGCGTCATAATCTCGGTTTCGGTGAGGAAAGACGTCTCGACGTCAATCTGTGTAAATTCTGGCTGACGGTCGGCACGCAGGTCTTCATCGCGAAAGCATTTAGTAATCTGGTAATATCGATCAAACCCCGAGACCATCAGCAATTGCTTGAACAATTGTGGCGATTGTGGAAGCGCAAAGAAATGTCCAGTGTTGATGCGTGATGGCACCAGATAGTCACGTGCTCCCTCCGGTGTAGATTTAGTTAACATCGGCGTTTCCACATCGATGAACCCATGCTGGTCTAGAAACTTACGAACCGTCATCGTAACTTTGTAGCGTAACCGCAAATTTGTCTGCATCTGTGGGCGTCTAAGATCAAGATAACGATACTCTAGACGTACAGTCTCGCTCAAGTTCTCGTCGTCCATCATAAAAGGTGGCGTCAACGAGGTATTGAGTATTTCAATAGACTGTGCCAGTACTTCAATTTCGCCGCTGATGAGATTTGAATTGACAGTTCCTTCTGGACGATGCCGAACTACGCCAATGACTTTGAGTACAAACTCGTTTCGGATTTTTTCCGCACTCTGGAACGTGACTGCGTTGTCTGGATCACACATAATTTGTACTAGACCTTCACGATCGCGCATGTCAATGAAAATTACTCCGCCATGGTCGCGGCGGCGATGTACCCAACCGAAGAGAGTGATGGTCTGGTTAAGGTATTGAGTGTTAATCAGGCCACAGTAATTGGTGCGCATGGAATGTTAGGAATCAGGGATCAG
>JAZGCR010000146.1:0-3438 GCA_036477105.1 Nitrosomonadaceae bacterium
TAAAGTAATAATCTTCGGGACTGCTAAGTGAACGTCCGCTTTTGGCACAGAGCAGCCGCTCGGGCGACGGAAATCGAACTCATCTCTACTAATCCCTAAGCAATCATAATATTAACTAACAAATAGCTGGCCCGATTTCGTTGACGTACCCCCAAAATACCCCCTGAATGATTGGCTGTTATCGGATTGTATCGAAAGCTAAATGCGGTCGTTTGCTTCAGGAAATCTAGTCTTTAAATGACATAGGTTTTCTTAGTCTATGATTAGAATAAGTCGTTTGTTAATTTCAATTTAGATAACTATATTACAAATATTGTAATAACGAAGTTTGTATAAGACATAGTATTACTAACACAACTATAAGGAGAATTATCATGTCAAAAACGATCCTCATCACGGGCACATCTACTGGCTTTGGCCGTGATACCGCAGAAACACTCGCACGTTCAGGCCACAGTTCTGGGTAATCATTCCAAAGAATTAGAATTGGTTTGACTAATTTTAGACTCTTCCATTAACCAATCCCTAAAGGCCACGACTTTTGGCCTGTCCACATAGGCTTCTGGGAAGACCAGATAAAAAGCAGATCCTAGCGGCATGACTAGACTAAACGGCTGAACCAAGCGCCCCGCTTCCAAGTCATCTGCAGCTAAATACTGCCAACCCAGCACAACACCTGTACCATCGATAGCAGCTTGGAGCGCGTGATCCGGTTGACTGAAATGAGGGCCTCGTGAAGTGTCTATTTGTCTAGCACCAACGGCCTCAAGCCACTTGTCCCAGTTTGGCGCTGTAGTATCAAACCCAAGGGAATCATCATGTAACAACACGTGGCGTCTAAGATCGTCAGGACTATCTAGCAGTAGCGCATGCCCTCCTTCAAGAAGCCGTGGGCTGCACATCGGGGAGATTGATTCATCAAAGAGCTTGACTGATTTAAGACCTGGATATTTTCCTCGCCCTAAGCGAATCGCTACATCGAAATTGTCGCGCTGAAAATCAACCACTCCCAGACTTGATGAAATTCGTACGTCAATATTGGGATACAAAGCGTCAAATTTTTGTAGCCGAGGTACAAGCCATTTAACCGCAAACATTGGCGCCACGCTAACGGTCAACGCACCGCGAGAGTCGCTTTCCAACACTCGTTCCATCGCCTTATCTAACCGCAGAAAAACTTCCCGTAACTCGGACAAAAGCACCTGACCCGTCTCCGCTAGCAATAGTCCACGTGGCAAGCGTCGAAAAAGTTGCACACCTAGATACTCCTCTAACAGTTTTACCTGCTGGCTGATGGCTGCAGGGGTAACGAACAATTCCTCAGCTGCCTTTACAAAGCTCAGATGCCGAGCGGATGCCTCAAATGCTCGTAATGAATTCAGTGGGTAAATACGTCTAGCCATTAAATGACATAGTATATCTTAGGCATACATAAGAATAAGTCGTTTGTAAATTTGTGTCAAATACAATTAAATACATACATGTCGGAATAAGTAAGGTTTATATGAGACATAGTTTTTATAAATTATATTTCACTTAAAAGGAAAATATCATGCCATCTACAAATTGCCCAACTAAAGAATCAGTCGATTTCTATTTTGCTTATCTTAGTCCGTATTCGTTTCTGGCAAATACCAGTATAGAAAACATCCTTAATCCATTGGGAGTTTCAATAAACTACCTACCAGTAGCTCATATGGGACCAGAAGATGGGCCCAATTTTAGTCCTGCTCGCTACCGTTATATTTGTGAAGAGGATCTTCCTCGCTATGCCAAAGAACTGAATATCAGATTCACTTCTTATCCACCTTTAACAGAAAGCTACTCTGCTAGCTCAGCACTTCTTTTTGCACAAGAAAAGGGCCTCGGGAAGAGTCTTAATGACCGCGTATTCGCTGCACGATGGTCTCTTGGTTTAGACATTTCCTCAGAAAAAGTGCTAGGGAATATCGCGGTTGATATAGGTCTTGATAAAGAAGCAATGCTTGCTGCGATTCATTCCCAAGATTATCGTCAACAATTGTCAAAAATCCATGAAAAGAAAAATGCAGCAGGTGTCTTTGGAGCCCCCACTTTTATTTATGAGGGGCAAAGATTTTGGGGGAATGACCGTGTTGATTTTCTTGTAAAAGCGATTAAATCGCAAAGAGAGGTCAGCCATGTCTAAATCTGTTTGCTTAATTACAGGCGTCGGAGGTGGCACTGGAGGCGCCATTGCGAAAAAATTTGGGCGCAGTGGATATCGTGTTGCCATGCTAGCAAGAAACCCAGCATATATAGGCGAACTTGAGCAACAAATAGAGGGCTCGAAAGCATATGTGAGTGATGTGGGCGACCTCGATGCATTCACTGCAACCATTGACCGAGTAAAAACCGAAATGGGTACACCAGAAGTTGCAATCCACAATGCGGTTCGTGGTGGTTTTTCACGCTTCCTTGATGCAGATCCTGAAGATCTAGAGAAAAATTTCCGTGTAAATACAACATCTCTTCTTTACCTTGCTCGAGCATTAGCTCCAGACATGATTAAAGCAGGAAAGGGGGCAATAGTGGTTACAGGAAACACTTCTTCCCTACGTGGAGTACCCACCTATTCTGTATTTGCAGCAACTAAAGCTGCTCAGCGTATCCTCGCCCAATCTCTTGCTCGGGACTTGGGACCTAAAGGCATACATGTTGGGTATGTAACCATTGATGCCGCTATAGATGCACCCTGGCTTACACCCGAAATACGGCCTGACTGGTTAAAAATACCTGAAGATTGGCCATATGGACGGGAAGATTTTTTTGCGGATACCGGTGCTATTGCTGATGAGGTTTATCACATTGCTCACCAGCATAAAACGACCTGGTCTTTTGACCATATTATTCGTCCCTTCGCAGAAAAATGGTAACCAAAGATTAGGTGCGTACAGTTATGCCATTGAAGTGAGATGCACCATTTAACCGAAACACTAACTGAAAGGAGATTGTCATGTCACGAATAGAAGCTGTAAATCCTAAAGAAGCCACTGGAGAAACTAAGGAACTGCTAGATGCAGTGCAACAAAAACTCGGGATGGTTCCCAACATTATGCGCGTGTTTGCAAATTCACCCAAAGCGCTCGCAGCCTTTCTAGGCTTATTTGAAAATATCGGCCAAGGTGTGCTGGACCCTAAAATCGGTGAGCGTATTGCGCTGGCCGTAGGTGAAAGTAATAGCTGCCAATACTGTGTTTCGGCCCATACGGCTATTGCCCAAAAAGCTGGATTAGATCGTGACGAGATCGCAAACGCCCGTAGGGGAAGCTCGGCTGACTCGAAGGCTGATGCCGCAGTGAAGTTTGCCTCTGTCCTAAACAAAAATCGCGGCAGCATTACCGCAACGGAATTTGCACAAGCCAAAGAAGCTGGTTTGAGCGATGCCGAAATCGTTGAAATCATCACGCATGTAGGACT
>JAZGCR010000147.1:0-3639 GCA_036477105.1 Nitrosomonadaceae bacterium
GTCTTATGCCGTACAAGGAAATCCATTATTCCAGCATGTATAAACGCATGTGGGTTTTTTCTTGTCCATAGCAACCTTAGCTCGTCTATTGCAAGCTATCAATAATTGTTGGTATTTGACGATACTAGTAAATATTGATACCAACAAGAGAGTGCAAAAATGGCACTGACTCCGTTACAGGTAAAGAACGCAAAGGCAATCGATAAGCCTTTGAAGCTATCAGATGGTGGCGGTTTGTTCTTACTAGTACAGTCTCTCAATCCTAATGATTCAAAGTATTGGCGGCTTGCTTATCGTTTTGCTGGAAAGCAAAAGACGCTAGCACTTGGTGTATATCCAGCAATAAGTCTATCGTTTGCACGGGATCGGCGAGAAAAGGCACGCAAATTGTTAGCGTATAGCGCAGACCCTAGTGTTACCAAAAAAGCTAAAAAAGTCGCAATTCGGGCGTTGGCAGATAATAGCTTTGAGATTATCGCCCGCGAATGGTTTATGGGGCGAGCGCCCAACTGGAAAGAGGATCACTCAAGCAAGATCATTGCTCAGTTTGAAAAAGACATTTTTCCGTGGTTAGGTGCGCGCCCTGTAGAGAAAATAATTTCGCCGGTATTACTAGCAGCAATCAAACGAATTGAAAGCCGTGGTGCTCTGGAAACCGCACATCGCACCCTTTCTTATTGTGAGCAAATTTTTTGTTATGCCATAGCAACTGGACGTGCGCAACGTGATCCAACAACAGGTCTGCGAAGAGCATTACCTCCTGTGAAAGAAAAACACCATGCATCAATTACTGCCCCGAAGCTCATAGGCAAACTACTGCGCAACATAGAAGGGTATCAAGGAGCATTCATAACACGTTGTGCGCTACAGCTTGCCCCTTTGGTATTCCTGCGCCCCAACGAACTACGCAAGGCGGAATGGGTAGAGATTGACTTTGATAATGCGGAATGGCGCATACCTGCGGTGCGCATGAAAATGGATGCTGTACATATAGTTCCTCTTGCTTCTCAAGCCGTTGCGATCCTACGTGAGATTCAACCTCTAACCGGTACAGGAAAATATGTTTTTCCGAGTGCGCGTACTACCGCCCGCCCGATGAGTGAAAATGCTGTGCTAAGGGCATTGCGGCACATGGGCTATACCAACGACGAAATGACCGGACACGGTTTTAGAAGTATGGCAAGCACCCTACTAAATGAACAAGGTTGGAACAGAGCCGCAATTGAACGACAACTGGCACATGGGGGACGACGGGATCGCATGCGAGCGGCTTACAACTACACAGAATACCTTCTGGAACGCCGGAAGATGATGCAGGCATGGGCGGATTATTTGGGCAAACTCAGGACTGGTGCGGAAGTGGTACCACTGAGCGCTTACAGATAAATAACTAGCAAGAATGGCAATAAGTCACATTTCTAAAAACCCCATGCGTGATCAATCTGTTGGTACATTTGTTGGTACTTTGAAAAAAAGTAAAATTTAAAGTGTTATGTGGCAAGGGTTACAGACTGTAGCGTGATTCCCGCGGCGACATCGAATCTTTACGTTTAACGTAAAGTTAGTTTCATAGAATACATTCTTTCCATTTTTCGCTTGAAGTGAAACACGTCAGTTCATGGACATTGGACTGGCACATTTTTATTCCGCAATATCCGAGAAAAAAGTACGTTTAGCGATACATTTCTACACAGCTATTTGCTATTAGCGTCGGAGAAATTGTCCAAAGTCTCGCTCAGTATCCCTTGAGGAACTTGGTGGCGTGGCAGCTTGGGCAGGGCGGAATTTTAGAGGTGCGTTTAAGATGCATCTTCCGGCCGCATCCCGTGCAGCTTAACGTCCCGGCTGAAGTGATCTCCCCAGTCTGGTAGTGCAGGGCATCCTCTGTCTTTTGCGAGAGTGACTGTAGCGCCAAACCAGTTGCCTTGAGCAGCTGCGCCATTGAAGACAAAGCGCCAGCGCCCAACCGTGCCGGATGTAGGTATTCCTTGGCCTCCTTGCTCTTTTGCTGTATGTATAGCGCTATCTGTCTCAAGTCGCGGCGCATGAACTTTTTGAACGCCTCACCCTGTTCTACGGAAAACTCTTCAGCGTTAGATAGTTGCTGGTGTGCCACATCCATGGCCTTTTCCATGGCCTCCTTGCTCTTTTCCTGACTGGCGTCAAAGAGCTCGTGTGCACGCTCGACGAAGCGGTCGTAAAGTTCTTCATGACGACTCTGCGCTTTTTTCTTTGCGACGGATTGAGAATTGGGATCTTGTTTAGATTTAGTCGGGTTCATTACCTATCCCCTTGAGAACGAACAATGGAAAAACTAAGTTGAAACTCAGGCCGGCGTAGTCAAAGAGAGCGCCAATCCAAAAACTCCTCGTTGTGGAATACTTCAGGAGAAACCTCCTAGAGAAGTTTACTACAGGCTTAAGTTAGGGTCCACGGAAGAAATGTAAATTTGGCTGCCGATGGTAGAGGTCATCGAAATCTATCGTAAGATTAAGTTTACGAAGATCAACTTGACTGAGGAAAAAACAGTGGTCTAATGTTGAAAGGTGACAACAATAATTTGCCGCACTAAAGAACCGCGAACCGGAATAATAAACTTTAAAAACGCCGCAAAGCGCAGGAAAAAAGTCCTGCTAGAAATTTAGCAGGGAATAAAGGGAGCTATATATTTAACTGGCCAATGTCATTCTACAGAGCATAAGATATAAAATACGTTGTACTATTAAAAAATTTTTGTTATGGCTGATCGAAAATTACAAAATGAATCAATAGATGGCGAACTTGGCTTAGTGATTAATTATTAGCCAGGTAAGAGCGAAGCGACGCATGTTTTAGGTAATGCTCTAGAACTAATTTACGCCATTGATAAACTAGACCATGCTCTTCTATCTAGCATAGATACTAATTTAGAGCCTGTTTCAATTCTGAATGATGTACAGCATTCATCCCTTAAACTTTTGCTGGCTAGGGCTATCCGAAAAGTGCCTGATAAATTAATCGGCGATTTACATTGGAGAAAATGGATTGGCGAAATTTTGGTGCATGGTAAATACAGACTATTACAAAAGCTGGAAGGCAAGCCCGAAGACGTGGCGCATATACTTGAAGAAATGAAGCCATTATATAAATCTGCTTCTAGTGTAATTGGCTATGATTCGCCTGATATTAAAACTGTAAGCTCTGCATTACGTGGTGTATCCATTGCTCGTGATAGTTTTGGTGATGATGCAGTAGTAATACAAATAGAAAATGGCGATGTTGAATTGCCAAGGCTTGGGCTATTTCCATATGAAACAGAACTGCTAACAAGCGAACAAAGCATTACAAATCACGGGCGAGAATATCTTAAAGTTTAACAGCCTGATATGCTTGGCTCGGCGCAATGGAAGGTAATAAGAAGTGGCAAGACTATATCGGTGGACATTCTTGATGAAGCCTGGTTAGAACGTTATCACGCAAGGTTGATTTCAATTTTGCCGGAGGATAGTTTGGATGCTGAATTTTACGAAACCATCATTTACGATGCTGTACAGAATGAGGTATCACGTACCATAAAAATAACACTTATTCATGGTGTGAAGCCGCCTCCCAAGCAACATAAGATAATTTAAATTCTTTGCTGTCTATTGCTTTAACTGC
>JAZGCR010000148.1:0-2916 GCA_036477105.1 Nitrosomonadaceae bacterium
TCAAATCTTCGATAATCTGGCTACCAGCAGCTCGTCCGAATACAAGTATATCAAGTAGAGAATTAGTTCCTAGACGATTCGCGCCATGCACTGAGATACAAGCGCATTCGCCCACCGCATACAAACCCTGCACTACTTCTTCAGGCCCAGTCTTGTATGGAACAACAACCTGTCCGTAAAGATTTGTGGGAATGCCACCCATCATGTAATGTGCAGTAGGTACGACCGGAATCGGTTCATTGATCGGATCCACCTGCGCGAACTTGATGGCAATTTCACGAATACCTGGTAATCGCATATTTATTACATTTGCATCAAGATGATTTAGCTTCAGTAATAGATGGTCAGCATTAATTCCACAGCCGCGCCCTTCTTTAATCTCCATGGTTAGGGCACGAGAAACTACGTCACGACTGGCCAGATCCCTGGCGATAGGTGCATAGCGTTCCATAAAACGCTCGCCGTCCTTGTTCAGCAAATATCCACCTTCGCCGCGTACAGCTTCACTGATAAGCACCCCTGCCCCATACACACCGGTAGGATGGAACTGCCAGAATTCCATATCCTCCAAAGGAATACCACTACGTGCTGCCATACCAAGACCATCACCAGTATTGATAAAAGCATTAGTACTAGCTTGGAACACGCGCGCACCTCCACCGGTTGCTAACAACACAGCTTTAGCTTGTAACGCTACAACTTCTCCAGTTTCTATTTCGAGCGCCGTCACGCCAAGTATATCGCCCTGTTCATCACGAATTAAATCTAACCCCATCCATTCAACGAAAAACTGGGTATTGGCACGCACGTTACGCTGATATAATGTATGCAGTAAAGCATGCCCGGTTCGATCTGCGGCCGCACAGGAACGCGTCGCCTGTGCCCCACCAAAATTCTGCGATTGTCCACCAAAGGGGCGTTGATAAATTTTTCCATTCTCCAAACGATCGAACGGCATTCCAAAGTGTTCCAGTTCATATACCACTTCGCTGGCCTGACGACACATGAACTCAATGGCATCCTGATCGCCAAGATAATCAGAGCCTTTTACCGTATCATACATATGCCAATGCCAATTGTCCTCAGTGACATTACCGAGTGATGCAGCAATGCCCCCCTGTGCAGCCACAGTATGGGAGCGAGTAGGAAATACCTTAGACAATACCGCAACCTTAAATCCCGCTTCCGACAATTGCAAAGCAGCGCGCATCCCTGCACCACCTGCTCCAACAATGACTACATCAAACTTTCTCTTGGTTATCGTCATACTAGCTCCACATAATATCGATAGCCCATACGGAATAAAAAAGTAGCGATAAAATGACCAGTACCTGTATGGTCAGGCGAATGCCAGTTTCGTGGATGTAATCCATCAGAATGTTGCGTATTCCAATCCAGGCATGCCAACAAAGGCTTACAAAAAACAGGAAAGAAACAATGCGCATCCATTGATTGCCAAATATCGCTTTCCATGCAGCGTAATCATGTGGCGGAGAAATCAGCAATGCCGCCACCAACGAAAGAATAAAGATTACCATCACTACAGCAGTAACACGTTGTGCCAGCCAATCCAGCAACCCGTAGTGTGCACCAGTGACTACGCGCTTTACCATATCGCTGTCCCAACCCATAGAGTGAGTACAATCCCTACCACAAATACTACCTTGCTGCTCATGCGCGCCTGCTCCAGTTCGATACCATAATTTAAATCTAGTACCAGATAGCGAATACCTGCACAGAAATGATGCATGAAAAACCACAAAAAAAGTATCAGTGCACTCTTGACTGGCAATCTAGTCAGAAGGATCTGGAATTCGTTATAACTTTGCGGTGAATCCAATACCATCTGAAGGCTATAGAGCAAAATAGGTATTCCGGGGAAAAACAGAAGCACTCCGCTCACGCGGTGAATAATCGAAATCACTGCAGGCAAAGGCAGCTTGATTTCCATAAGATTAAGATGCTTGGGGCGGTTTCTATGCAATTTTCGCTTCTATGCCACTAGATTTAAATCAGGGGCGAGTTTAGCCCGTTACACTCGTAGATACAACCCAAGTATTTTAGCAGACAGGCTCAAATCAACCTTGAACAAATTATTGAATCTACTTAAATTGACAGTGGCAGGGAATGTTTTTATAGTCGTGAGCGCTGCGTATGCAATAATGTGCAAGAAGTTTTTGAATAAGTTCATTCCTACATGGTATCTATGTATCGTGTAACAATGATGGAATCGAGTAATTTTCTATCATACGATTAGGGTTCTGACTTTACTTGTCCACCAACAACTTTATCGAACAGTCTGGTCAAATATTCATAAATTCCTAGTATTAGCTACCTTTATTGGGAGAGTAAAAATGAAACCCCCCATTCGCGTTGCAGTCACCGGCGCTACAGGCCAGATTGGTTACAGCCTTCTTTTTCGTATTGCCACGGGCGACATGCTTGGCAAAGATCAGCCGATCATTTTGCAATTACTTGATATACCCCAATCACAGTTTGCTCTCAAAGGCATAGTGATGGAACTGGAAGATTGCGCATTTCCACTACTGGCTAGCGTAGTCGCTACTGATGATCCTAGAATCGCTTTCCGCGATACCAGCATTGTTTTGCTTGTAGGTGCGCAGCCACGTAGCAAGGACATGGAACGTAAGGATTTGCTTAAAACTAATGGTGCAATATTTACTACTCAGGGAAAAGCATTAGATGAAGTCGCTAATCGCGACGTAAAAGTTACGGTGGTGGGAAATCCGGTCAACACCAATGCATTAATTACTATGAAAAATGCACCCGGACTAAAACCGGGTAATTTTTCTGCAATGATGAGACTGGATCATAATCGTGCGTTGTCTCAGATAGCTATAAAACTCGCCCGACCTGTTTCTAGCATCAGTAAAATGGTAGTGTGGGGAAACCATT